>NZ_JBJXIB010000006.1:0-83564 GCF_046115965.1 Janthinobacterium sp. CG_23.3
AGACCTTTCTTGTGGGAAGGGGGGGGGGGGGTGGGGGGGGGGGGGGGGGGTGGGGGGTGGGGGGGGGGGGGGGTGGGGGAGGGGGGGGGGGGGGGGGGGGGGGGCCCCCCCCCCCCCCCCCCCCCCCCCCCCCGCCGCCCTGCCGCCGCCTACTTGTTCGACACCTTGCCGAGCACGCCTTCGACGAAATAGTCCATCTTGTTGAGCGCGTCGTCGCCGAGCGTGCCCTTGTCGAGGCGGAGCTTGCCCTCGTTGTCCTTCATCGGCCCGGCGAACGGCGCCAGCGCGCCGCTGACGAGGTCCTTCTCGCGCGCCGCGACGAACTGCCTGACGTCGGCCGGCACCGCCGCGTTGATGCCTTCGAGCTTGACCATGCCGTCCTTGATGCCGCCCCAGACGCTGCTCGGCTTCCAGCTGCCGTCGATGACCGCCTGCGCCTGTTTCGTATAGTATGCACCCCAATGATGCGTTACGGCACCAAGTTGCGCTTTCGAACCGTATTTTTTCATGTCCGAGTGGTAGGCGATCGCGTACTTGCCCTTTTCCTCGGCGGCCTGGACCACGGCGGTCGAGTCGGTGTGGTGGGTGACCACGTCGGCGCCCTGGCCCAGCAGCGTGATGGCGGCGTCGCGCTCCTTGCCCGGGTCGAACCAGCTGTTGACCCAGATCACCTTCACCTGCGCCTTCGGATCGACGCTGCGCATGCCGCGCGCGAACGCGTTGACGCCCTGCAGCACTTCGGGGATCGGGAAGGCCGCCACGTAGCCGGCGGTGTGGGTTTTGCTCATTTTGCCGGCCAGCACGCCGGCCAGATAGCGGCCCTCGTAGAAGCGGGCGTTGGTGTTGCCGACGTTGGCGGCGGTTTTATAGCCGGTCACGTGGATGAATTTGACGTCGGGGAATTGCTTGGCCACCTTCAGCGTCGGGTTCATGTAGCCGAACGAGGTGGTGATGACGAGCTTGCTGCCCTGCTGCGCCAGGTCGCGGATGACGCGTTCCGAGTCGGCGCCCTCGGGCACGTTTTCGACGTACTTGGTGCTGATCTTCGGGCCCAGCGCCTTTTCCATTTCCTTGCGCGCGATGTCATGCTGCGTGGTCCAGCCGGCGTCGCCGATCGGGCTGATATACACAAAGCCGACGTTGAGCGGCGCGGCGGCCGCGGCCAGCGTCGCCACGGGCGACAAGACAAGCGTGCATAGCGCGGCGCGCAAGATTTTTTTGGACATGATTTTCCTCGTGTTGGCTCCCCCCACCTACCTTCCGGCCCCGCCGCGGGGGAGACAACGGCGCAGCAACGTACAACGCCTCAGGCGCCCGGCTTGAAATACTTGCCGAGCGACGCGGGCATGTTCAATTTGATGTAGTTGGCGTTGCTCGAAATAAGCACCAGCACCACGATGGTGGCCAGGTAGGGCAGCATCGACAGCAGTTGCGAGGCGACCGCCACGCCCTCGCCCTGCACCGAGTACGTCAAAATGGTGATGCCGCCGAACAGGTAGGCGCCGCCGACCACGCGCGCCGGGCGCCAGGTGGCGAAGGTGGTCAAGGCCAGCGCGATCCAGCCGCGCCCGGCCACCATATTCTCCACCCACAGCGGGGTGTAGACCAGCGACATGAAGGCGCCGGCCAGGCCGCAGCAGGCGCCGCCGAAGAGGATCGCGGCGAGGCGGATGCGGCGCACGTTGTAACCCAGCGAATGCGCCGACGACGGCGACTCGCCGACCGCGCGCAGCACCAGGCCGGCGCGGCTGCGGTACAGGAAGCAGGCGATGGCCGCGCACAGCAGCAGCGCCAGGTACACCATCGGGTGCTGGCGGAACAGCGCCGGGCCGACGAAGGGCAGGTCCTGCAACCAGGGCACGCCGAAGCTGCCGTTGCTCAGGCTGTTGCCGACGTAGTTGATGCCGATGTAGGTCGAGGCGCCGCCGCCGAACAGCGCCAGCGCCAGGCCGGTGGCGTACTGGTTGGTGCCCAGCCACACCGTCATCCAGGCGAAGAAGCCGGCCAGCACCACGCTGGCGCCGGCGCCGGCGGCGAAACCCAGCGCCGGGCTGCCGCTGTTGACGGCGACGGCGAAGCCGACCACGGCGCCGATCAGCATCATGCCCTCGGCGCCGAGGTTGACGACGCCGGATTTTTCATTGATCAGCAAGCCCAGCGCGGCCAGCATCAGGGGGGTGCCGGCGTTGATGCTGGCGGCGATCAGGAGGGCGATGGCGTCCATTATGGCTTCCGGCTAACACGCAGTTTGTAGTGGATCAGCACGTCGCAGGCCAGCAGCGCGAACAGCAGCACGCCCTGGAACACGCCGGTGATCGCGCTTGGCAGGCCCAGGCGCGACTGCGCCAGTTCGCCGCCGATGTAAAACATCGCCATGATGAAGCTGGAGAAGACCACGCCGACCGGGTGCAGCCGGCCGACGTAGGCGACGATGATGGCGGCGAAGCCGTAGCCGGGCGACACCGACGGCGTCAACTGGCCCAGCGGCCCCAGCACTTCGCAGGTGCCGGCCAGGCCGGCCAGCGCGCCGCACAGCAGCATCGAGGTCCACAGCGATTTGCGCGCCGAGAAGCCGGCGTAGCGCGCCGCCGCCGGCGCCATGCCGCCGACGCGCAGGCGGAAACCGGCCATGCTTTTCGACAGGAACAGCCAGCCGCCGACCGAGGCCAGCAGCGCCAGGATTATTCCCAGGTGCAGGCGCGTGCCGGGCAGCACGATCGGCAGCAGCAGCGCCTCCGACAGCAGCTTCGACTGCGGAAAATTGAACCCCTCCGGGTCCTTCAACACGCCGTACACCAGGTAGCTCAGCAGCAATTGGGCGATATACACCAGCATCAGCGAGACCAGGATTTCGCTGGCGTTGAAACGGTCGCGCAGGAACGCCGTGACGCCGGCCCAGGCCATGCCGCCGGCCATGCCGGCCAGCAGCACCAGCGCCGTCACCCACGCGCCGGCGGCGCCGGCGTCGTCGAAGTAGAGCGCGGCGGCGCCGCCGCTGACGGCGCCGACGACGAACTGGCCCTCGGCGCCGATGTTGTAGACGTTGGCGCGGTAGCACACCGCCAGGCCGACGGCGATCAACAGCAGCGGCGCCACCTTCACGCCCAGCTCCGACAGGCCGCGCAAGTCCTTCATCGGCTCCCAGAAAAACACCGCCAGGCCGGCCAGCGGGTCCTTGCCCAGCGCGACGAACAGCAGCGCGCCGCACAACACCGTCAACAGCAGCGCCAGCAGCGGCGAGCACCAGGACATCGCCGCCGACGGCGTGGCGCGCGCTTCGAGTTTAAACATGCTTGCCCCCGGCATGGTTGGCCCGCGGCGCCGGCTGCGGCCACAGGCCGCTCATCCATTGGCCGACCAGCGCGACGCTGGCGTCGGCGGTCTTGATCGACGGCGACAGCCGCCCCTTCGCGATCACATGCAGGCGGTCGGCGATCTGGAACAATTCGTCGAGCTCCTCGGAAATGACCAGCAGCGCGCAGCCGGCGTCGCGCAGCGCCACCAGCTCGGCGCGGATCTGCGCGGCGGCGCCGACGTCGACGCCCCAGGTCGGTTGCGCCACCACCAGCACGCTCGGGGCGCGCATGACTTCGCGCCCGACGATGTATTTTTGCAGGTTGCCGCCCGACAGGCTGCGCGCCGGCGCGTGCGGCCCGCCGGCCTTGACGCCGAAGCGGGCGATGATCGCCGCCGCCATCGCCGCGATGGCCTGGCCGCGCACGAAGCCGCGCTTGACGGTGGCCCCGGTTTGCAGACTCAGCAGCACGTTGTCGGCCAGCGACATCTCCGGCACCGCGCCGCGGCCCAGGCGCTCCTCCGGCACGAAGCCGAAGCCGAGGGCGCGCCGCCGCCCGGGCGCCAGGCGCCCGGCCGCGACGCCGCCCAGCATGATGGAAGCGGGCGCCGCGCGCGGGTCCTCGCCCGACAGCGCCGCCATCAATTCCTGCTGGCCGTTGCCGGAAACGCCGGCCAGGCCGACGATCTCGCCGGCGCGCAGCTCGAAGCAAACGTCTTGCAACGCGGTGGCGAACGGGTGGCTCTTCGACAGGCACAACTGGTTCACCGCCAGCATGCTGGCGCCGGGCGCGCGCTCGACGTGGGTGAGGGCCGGCGGTTCCGCACCGATCATCAGGCGCGACAGGCTGGCGGCGGACTCTTCGCGCGGGTCGCAGACGCCGCTGTTCCTGCCGGCGCGCACCACCGTGCAGGTGTGGCACAGCGCCCGGATCTCGTCGAGCTTATGGCTGATGTAGAGGATGCTGCAACCCTCGGCCGCCAACTGGCGCAGCGTGCCGAACAGCTTCTCGACGGCGCCCGGCGTCAGCACCGAGGTCGGCTCGTCGAGGATCAGCAGTTGCGGCTTGGCCAGCAGCGCGCGCACGATCTCGACGCGCTGGCACTCGCCCACCGACAGCGTGTGCACGTGGCGCTGCGGCTCCAGTTCCAGGCCGTACTGGCTGGCGGTGGCCTCGATGCGCAGGGCCAGCTCGTCGAGTTTGGTGTCGGCGGGCAGGCCGAGGGCGATGTTCTCCGTCACCGTCAGCGTGTCGAACAGCGAAAAGTGCTGGAACACCATGGCGATGCCGAGCTCGCGCGCCATCGCCGGGTTGGCAATGTGCACTTCCCTGCCGTTCCACAGCACCCGGCCGGCGTCCGGTTTCACCGAGCCGTAGATGATCTTCATCAGCGTCGACTTGCCGGCGCCGTTCTCGCCCAGCACGGCGTGGATCTGGCCCGGCTCGACCGTCAAATGGATGGCGTCGTTGGCCACCACGGAAGGGTAGCGCTTGGTGATGTCGTGTAGTTCCAGGCGGGTCGTCATGTCGTTTTTATCGTTCTCGAACGGTCACCAACAATTCATCGGAATCGGCGCCACGGCGGGCCGCCAACGCCATGTATCGTATCGGCATCTGTCCCGATTATCCGCATCGGTCATGGCGCCGGCGCAGACTTTCAGCGTAAAAACAACACCGGGAAACTATTTACACGATAGCCGGCGGCCGGCGCCGTTGCCGCCAGCCCCTGCCGGCACGAAAATCCGACTATTATATCAGCTCGAATATACCAAGTATTAACCGCCCTGGCAGCCCGCGAGGGGGCGCTTCTCGCATCATTGCCGGGCTAGTCTGGTTGTCGACGCCGCCAGCGCCATGTTTTTTTTCATGCAACGTCAAGAGGAGTTTCAAGTGTACAAAACAACATCGAGTCTCGTTCCCCGCCTGTGTTTCGCCGCCATCCTGAGCCTGTCCGCCGGCGCCCACGCCGCCGACTGGAGCGACACCTCGATCAGCTGGCGCGCCGGCAGCGATTACCGCGAACCGTTCAACCCGAACGACATCAAGAAAAACATCGTCGGGCTGACCCACGCCAGCGGCTACAAATACGGCAGCAACTTCGTCAACGTCGACTACCTGATGTCCGACAGCAAGGACCCGGGTTCGTTGAACCAGCGTTCGGGCGCCAGCGAAGCCTACATCCTCTACCGCCACACGCTCGACATCGGCAAACTGCGCGGCAGCGACATCAAATTCGGCCCGGTGCGCGGCGTCGGCGTGACCGCCGGTTTCGACCTCAACACCAAGAACGACACCGGCTACAACTCGCGCAAGCGCATGCTGGTGGCCGGCCCCACGCTGATGTGGGACGTGCCCGGCTTCCTCAACACCAGCCTGTTGCTGCTGCGTGAAAGCAACGCGCCGAGCGGCGCCTTCGCGCCGATCTCCAACGTCAACGGGCGCTACACCTACAAGACCCACGCCATGCTCAACGCGGTGTGGGGCATCCCGGTGACGCCGCTGCTGTCGTTCGAAGGCTTCGCCAACGTCATCGACGCCAAGGGCAACGACGAGGTGGGGCGCAAAACCGGCGTGGAAACCAACATCGACATGCAACTGATGCTCGACGTCGGCGCCGCCATGGGCAAAGCCAAGAACACCTTCCGCGTCGGCCTGCAATACCAGTACTGGAACAACAAGTTCGGCAACACCGACGCCACCACCGGCGGCGTTGGCAACACCGCCAAAACGCCGATGATCCGCGCCGAATACCACTTCTAAGCGGACCTCGCCGCCCGCACGGCTGCGGCGTTGAGTTCATCCAAACCAACGCCGCGAGCCCGGGGGCGGGCCCAAAGGACGTAGGTCGGGTTAGCCGGAACGGCGTAACCCGACTGGCGTCGGCGGCGGCTCGGCGTCGGCTCGGCGTCGGATTACGCGTCCGCCCCGGCGCCCCCCCCTCCGGATCCGGCCTACGGCACCATAACTGGGCGGAATGAGGGTCCGACCACGGCGCCTTGCACCGTCGCGGCGCCTTCATGGCGCCCGCTAACGCCCTGCCGCTTGCCGGCGTCGCCATACGAGGCCACGATCTGCGCCAGGCGCCCGGAATCGCGCAGCTTCACCATCCCCCCGGAAAACATCTGCGCATAGTCGCGCGCACGCGCGCCGCCCGGCGCGAAGCCGACATACTCGTACTTGCGCTCAATGCAGCCGGCCACCCTCAGCGGCGCCAGGTGCTGCGTCGCCAGCACATACTCCACGCTGCGGCGCTCCTCGAGCAGCGCGTCCAGGCGCTGCAACTGCAGCATCGCGACCATGCGCCGGGTCACGCCCTCGCCGCTGACCCGCGCCACCTTGTCGAACGCGCGCGCCAGGCGCGCATCGACCACCTTGCCATGGGCCACGCCCAGCGCGACGCCGCCGTACTTCCTGCCGAAGCCGCCGAAGCGCCAGGCGCTGCCGGCGTCGGTGAAGAAACAAAATTGCGTGTCGATGACGGGCTGGTCGGGAAAGAGCAAGTCCGGCGCCAGCGCCGGCAGGATGCCGACGACGCCGTCGATCTGGCCGCCGCGGGCGGATTGGACGCCGCGCGACAGCGGCATGTTAACGAAGGACACGGCCACACCCTCGGCCGCGAACAGCTCGGTGATGACGTCGACCAGGATGCCGCGGCGGGCGCTGGCCAGCTCGCAGATATACGGGCACCACTGGTTCACCGCCAGCACGATCGGCGCGGCGCGCGCCGGCCCCGACGCCAGCGCCAGCGCCAAGGCCGGCAGGCCCAGGCAGACCCGCCACGGCGGCGCCCGCACGCCGCCCGGCGCCACGCTCACTCGAGTCCGTACTTGCCGGCGATGGCCTTCCAGGCCGGATCACCCTTCATGCCGGCGGCCACCGCGTCAAGCTCCTTGGCCAGCGCGGCGTCGCCGTTCGCGCTGAACAGGAAGCGGTCGAATTTCGCGTGCGGCTTCGGCGACAGGTACAGCGTCGACTTGACCGGGCTGGCGTCGCCCAACTGCTTGAGCAGGAAGCGGTACGTGCTCGACGCCATAATGGTGACGTCGGCCTTGCCGGACGACACCTTGCGGATGTTCGACAACTCCTCGTTACTGTTCTCGCGCTGGATATCCTTGCCGAAGCGATCATCCAGGCCGGCGTAGCGGTTGCCGGCCACGCCGGCGAACTTCAAGCCCTTCAGCGAGTCCGGGTCGACATAATCGACCTTCTTCGTGTTCAGCGAAATGACCGCGTTCGAGTCGGCGATAACGGCCGGGGTCCAATGGTATTTTTTCTTGTCCGGGTCGCCCACGAACATCGGGTTGAGGAACAGCACCACACCCTTGAAGTTCGGCTCCTTCTCCAGCGTCTGGTTGAGCTTGTCGCGCGGCAGCACGGTCAAATCGAAGTGGTACTTGCCTTTGAGCTTGTCGTTCAAATAGCCGACCATGTCGCTGGCCAAGCCGCCGCCGCCGACCACGAACGGCACCGCCTGGTAGGTGTTATAGGCGGGGAGGTTTTCGAGCGCGCCGGCGCACTGCGCGGCGACGGCCAAGACGCCGAAGGCGATGCCGCGCAAAGTGTAAGCCGACCAACGCTGATTCTGACGTCGGGATTGCTGACTAACCATATTTCCTCCAATGCAGTGAACGAATCTGTTAACACGAAGCAATGTGTGTCTGGACGATTCTACGCGCAAGCGCGCCGCGCATTGTTGTATCAACGCCGCGCCGGCCAAAAAAACACCGTTGCCGCCCCGGCCCTCGCCCTCGATGTGCGGCGCATCCCCCACGCCGCCCCGACAAAAACCGGCACAAGGAATAGAATAGCAAAATCACACTGTTAACTTTAAAGTCCACCT
Source organism: Janthinobacterium sp. CG_23.3 (assembly GCF_046115965.1). NCBI lineage: Bacteria > Pseudomonadati > Pseudomonadota > Betaproteobacteria > Burkholderiales > Oxalobacteraceae > Janthinobacterium > Janthinobacterium sp. CG_23.3. The sequence goes on from NZ_JBJXIB010000006.1 coordinate 8,137, forward strand.
GCCGGCTTCGAATGACATCAGAACGCGACACCCGCCGCTACGTCGGCCGCTTCGCCCCCTCCCCCACCGGCACGCTGCATCTGGGCTCGCTGGTGGCGGCGCTGGCCAGCTACCTGGACGCCAAAGTGCACCACGGCCAATGGCTGGTGCGCATCGAAGACCTCGACTGGGACCGCAACGTGGTCGGCGCCGACCGCGCCATCCTGGCCTCGCTGCGGCGCTGCGGCATGCACTGGGACGGCGACGTCGCCTGGCAAAGCGAACGCCTGGCGCTGTACGAGGCGGCGGCCGGCGACCTGCGCGCCGATATCTACCCCTGCGCCTGCTCGCGCCGCGAAATCCTCGATGCGCGGGCCGACCCCGGCGCCGCCGGTGTATTCCGGCGCCTGCCGCAACGGCATCGCCGCCGGGCGCGCCGTGCGCGCGCTGCGCCTGCGCGTGCCGCCGGCGCCGCACGGCGTGGTCGGCTTCACCGACCGCTGGCACGGCGCGCTGCGCCAGGACCTGGCCGACGCCGTCGGCGACTTCATCGTGCGCCGCGCCGACGGCTACTGGGCCTACCAGTTGGCCGTCGTCGTCGACGACGCCGCCCAGGGCGTCACCCACGTGGTGCGCGGCGCCGACCTGCTCGACTCGACGCCGCGCCAGATCTACCTGCAAGGGCTGCTCGGCCTGCCGCGGCCGGCCTACCTGCACGTGCCCGTCGTCACCAACCCGGCCGGCGACAAACTCTCGAAGCAAACCGGCGCGCAAGCGTTCGACACCGGCGCCGCGCCCGCCGAGCTGCTGCGCACGGCGCTGCTGCCGGCGGCGCGCTTCCTCGGCATGGAGCTGCGCGCGGCCAGCCTCGACGACTTCTGGCGCCTGGCCCTGCCGGCGTGGGCGCAGCTGCTGCGCCGGCGCGGCGCGCCCGCGGCGCCCTGAAAGCAAACAACCCGCCGCGGCGCCGGGGCCGGGGCGGGTTGTGCGCGACTCGGCGTCGACGGGCTTAGAAGTTGCCCTTGAACTGGACGCCCCAAATGCGCGGCTCGTTGAGGAAGCCGGTGCGATTATTAAAATCGATGGCGCCGGTGACGCGCCTGGTGTCGGTGATGTTGCGGCCGTAGGCGGCTACCTCATATTTGCCGCTGTCCCAGGTGTAACCGACGCGCAAGCCGCCTTCGAGCAAGGGTTTGGCGCTGTATTCCACCGCTTCGTACAGGAACAGGTTGATCTTGCTGCGGTAGGCCCAGTCGGTGAAGACGAACAGTTCGCCGTCGGCCAGCGGCACCGCGTAGCGCGCGGTGCTGGTGACGATCCACTTCGGCGCCTGCGGCAGCGGGTTGCCGTCGATGACGACGCGCCCGGCCGCGTTCAGCGGATCGGTCACGGTGCACGAACCGCACTTGCCGACGGACAGGCTGGCGTCCTTGATCTCGGTGAAGTTGTAGCTGCCGCCCAGCGACATTTTCAGGCTGGGCGTGACGAAGCCTTCCAGGTCCAGCTCGGCGCCGTGGCCCTTGGTCTTGGCCGCGTTGATCAGCCGGGTCACGTTCGACAGGCCGCCCACGACGGTCAATTGCTGGTTCTTGACGTCGAAGTTGTAGACGCTGAAGGCGACGCGGGCGCGCCGGTTCATCAAGTCGGCCTTGACGCCGGCCTCGTACGACAGGATGGTCTCGGCGTCGGCCACGGTGATCGGCACCTGGCTGTTGGCGGCGACGACGCTCGGCGCGCGGAAACCGGTGGCGACGCGGGCGTAGACGTTGACGTCCCGGTTCATCTTGTAGCTGCCGCTGACGTCCCAGTTGACCTTGTTCTTGCTCTCGGCCACGCCGTTCGGTCCGATCTGCACCACGTTGAGCGCCTCGACCGTGTTGAAGTCTTTCTTGTCGGTGGTGTAGCGCAGGCCGCCGCGCAGCGTGAAGGCGTCGCTGAAGGCGTAATTGAGCGAGCCGAACGCCGCCCAGGCGGTGTTCTTCTGGTGGCTGGCCAGGTGCGTGGCGCGCGCGCCGCTGTCGCTGTTGAAGCCGTCGGTATAGCCGTTGGCGTCTTCGTTGAAGTAGTACAGGCCGCTCTGCCAGTTCAGCGGGCCGGCGTTTTTCGACTCGACCCGGAATTCCTGGCTGTACTGCTTGACGGCGCCGATGCCGCCGGCGCTTTCCACCTGGAAGGGGATGAAGCCGGGGCCGGTCTTGGCGCCGCCGTCGATGTCGCCGCGGCTCAGGTAGTCGTCGACGCCTTCGTAACCGGTGATCGAGAACAGCTTGACGCTGTCGAGGTCCCAGCTCAGGCGCACGCTGCCGCCGTTGCTGCGCAGGCGCTGGAAGTTCTGGCCGTTGGTATGCGACTGCCCGGCGTCGTAGCCGTCGACGATGTCGTTGGTCCCCTTTTTAATCAGGTTGGCGTAAAACAGGCGCGAGCTGCCCGTGGTGGCGCGCTGGTGCAGGTTGAACAGCGCGTTGAACTGGCCGTTCGGCGCGTACAGCAACTGCACCCGCTCGGCGTGTTCGTTGTAGCCGTCCAGCGCGTCCTTGGCGCCGCTGAAGCTGTTGTCGACGTAGTCGTCGCGGTGCTGGCGCAGCGCCGACACGCGCATCGCCCATTCCTTGCTCAGCGGGACGTTGACGGCGCCGTCGGCGTTGGCCGTGTTGTGGCTGGCGACGGAGACGTTGTAATAGCCTTCCACTGTCGCCAGCTTCGGCTTTTCCGACTCGAATTTGACGACGCCGGCCGGGGTGTTGCGGCCGAACAGCGTGCCCTGCGGACCGCGCAGCACTTCCACGCCGGCCAGGTCGAAGATCGGGAAGCCCTTCAGGATGGGATTTTCCTGCACCACGTCGTCGTAGATCAGCGAGACCGGCTGCGAGGCGAAGGTGCTGAAGTCGGTGTTGCCGTAGCCGCGGATGTAAAAGCGCGGGAAGGTGCGCCCGTTCGACGACTCCACGTTCAGGCTCGGCACCTTGCCGGCCAACACGCGGATGTCCTGGCCGCCGGAGACCAACACGTCGAGTTTTTCGTCGCGCAGCAGCGTCACCGAGACCGGCACCTCGCGGATGTTTTCCTTGCGGCGCTGCGCGGTGACGGTGACCGTTTCCAATTGCGGCGCGGCGGCGGGCGCGGCGGCCGACTGGGCCATCGCCGAGCCGATAGGCAGGGCGGCGCTCAAGGCCAGCATCGCGCCATGGGTGCGGGCGAGACGCTTGTGGATGTTCGACTTCTTGATCATTGACTTCCCCAGAATTTTAATAAGCTTACAAAGAGTGTTCCAAGCAGCGTCTCCCGCTTTCTCTTGTGCTGGCGCCGGCCAGCCGGCGCGAACGGGTGTCCCCCCGCCCCCGGCAATGGCTGCCGGCTTGTAGAAGGCCGACAATTTAATTCATGCCCAAAGGCATTTGCAAGAACTTATTGCCAGATGCGAGTCATCTACAACACTTTCCCGCCTGAAGGTGGCGGCTTAACAACAACAGCGCCGGCGGCGCCCGCATGAAACGCAGCAACATTTTTCCGCACCGACACACGGTTGTTGACGAAACTATCGGCCGCCAGCACAATCACCCCAGCGCCTTCCAATGACTAACACGATAGCCAGCGGCGTAACCGGAAAGAACACCACCGTGACACAAGCCAAGCTTTGCAAGCCGCGCGACTGGCCGGCGCGCGTGGCCACCCTGGCCGGCGCGGCCGCGCTGGCGCTCGGCCTGTGCGCCGGCCCGGCCCAGGGCGCGCAAGTGAGCATGGCCTTCGGCGAAAAAATCCCCCCGTTCTGCCTGCCCGAGAGCAACTCGGGGATCGAACTGGAAGTCATCGGCGAAGCGCTGGCCCACCGCGGCCACGTGCTGCGGCCGAAGTACTATCCGTTCGCGCGCATCCCGCTGGCCGTCAAGAACCGCGACGTGGCCGCCGCGATGACCGACCTGGGCCAGGACATGACGGCGGAGGGCGCCTTCTACGGCGACCCCGCCGTCATCTACGACAACGTTTTCATCAGCCTCAAAGAGCGCCACCTGCAAATCCGCAAGCCGGCCGACCTACAAGGCTTGCGAGTGCTGTCGTTCGCCGGCGCCGCCAAACGCTATCCCGAGTGGCTCGGTCCGGTCGCCAAGGCCGGCCGCTACTTCGAGCAAAACGACCAGGCGCTGCAAGTGCTGACGTTGAACTATGGCCGCTACGACGTCGTCCTCAGCGACCGCAACATCTTCAAATACTTCAGCATCAAGCTGGCGCGCGAGCACGGCTTGGTGTCCGCCCCGACCACCCAGCAAAGCTTCGTCAAGGTCAACCCGATGGATTACCGGCCGGTGTTCCGCGACCGCGGCATCCGCGACGACTTCAACGCCGGACTGAAACACTTGAAGGACAGCGGCCGCTTCGAGGCGATCTACCGGAAATACCTCGGCGACGGCGCGGCGGAGTAGCGCCGGCGCGAAAAGATTGGCATAAACAGGCGAAACGTATTACATTCCGCCAATGAGCGCTCCCCTCCACATTGCGCTGCTGGCTTTCGACGGCATGCAGATACTCGACATCACCGGGCCGGCGGCCGTGTTCGCCGCCGCCAACGACGCCTGCGGGCGCGCGTTCTACCGCGTCCACATCCTGTCGGCGCACGGCGGCGCCGTCGCCAGCAACAGCGCCGTCAGCGTGGCCAGCGCCGCGCTGGCCACGTTGGCCCCGGCCGCCGTGGACACGCTGCTGATCGCCGGCGGCGCCAGCGCCGGCCTGCGCCACATGGGCACGCAGGGGGCGGTGCGCGATTGGGTGCGCGACAGCGCGGCCACGGCGCGGCGCTACGGCTCGGTGTGCAGCGGCGCCCTGGCGCTGGGCGCGTTCGGCCTGCTCGACGGCAAGCGCGTGGCCACCCACTGGGACGATTGCGCGGCGCTGGCGCGCGACAACCCGCGCGCGCAGGTCGACCCGAACGCGCTGTACATCCAGGACGGCCGGCTGTGGACCTCGGCCGGTGTTACCACCGGCATCGACATGTGCCTGGCGCTGGTCGAGCAAGACCTCGGCAGCGCGATCAGCCACACCATCGCCGCCCGCTTCGTGATCTACGCGCGCCGGCCCGGCTACCAGTCGCAATTTAGCCCGATGCTGCACGCCCAGGCGCGCGCCGGCGCGCAGTTCTCCGGGCTGGTCGACTGGATGAAGGACCACCTGACGGCGGCGCTGGACGTGCCCAGCCTGGCGGCCAGGGTCGCCATGTCGGAGCGCAGCTTCCACCGCAAGTTTACCGGCGCCATCGGCGCCACGCCGGCCTACTTCGTTGAAACGCTGCGGCTCGACCACGCCCGCGACCTGCTGGGCGCCCAGGTCGCGCTCAAGGAAATCGCCGCGCGCGCCGGCTTCTCGACGCCGGCCCAGCTGTCGAAGGCGTTCGAGCGCCGCTTCGGCGTGACGCCGATGCTGTTTCGCGAAATGCAGGCGGCCTGACCCATTTCCACGGCTTCGGGGACACGGCTTCGGGGACAGACCACGATTTCCGGGAAATAGTTTCCCGGAAATCGTGGTCTGTCCCCGTTTACGCGAACGACGCTTGCGCGCGCGCAGGACCTGAAAAATTGGGGGGCTTACCCGCTGCGGAGCCATGCTCTACAATCGTTAGCTCTGACTGTCGCCAACCGCAAGGAACTGAACCAATGAGCCAATTTTCCCACGATATCTACACCGAACCTTCCGACACCGACATCAACACCTTGAACCGGCTCGGGCCGTTGCGCGCGATGGCCGGCATCTGGGAAGGCGAGCGCGGCCTCGACATCAAACCCAAGGCCGACGGCGCGCGCAAGCAAGCCTTCGTCGAGCGCATCGAACTGCAGCCGATCGACCCGGTGACCAACGGCCCGCAACTGTTCTACGGCCTGCGCTACCAGATCCACGTGACCAAGCCGGGCCAGGTCAAGACCTACCACGAGCAGGTTGGCTACTGGCTGTGGGAGCCGGCCACCGGCACCGTGATCCAGACCCTGGCGATCCCGCGCGGGCAGATCGCCATGGCCTCCGGCAGCGCCAGCGCCGACGCCACCAGCTTCGAACTGGTGGCCTACAACGACGCCGAAAGCTACGGCATCCGCTCGAACCCCTTCCTCGAATACGCGTTCAAAACCGTCGAATACCGCATCAAAGTGACCATCAACGCCGACGGCACCTGGGGCTACGAAGAAGACACCGTGATGATGATCAAAGGCCAGGACGAACCGTTCCACCACATCGACCGCAACATCCTGGTTAAAGTCGCCGAGCCGACGCCCAACCCGCTGGCGCGCCAGGCGCAATAAGAGAAAAAACCAGCGGCGCAAACCCGGGGTCCGACCCTGCCCCACGCCCTTGGTATATCCACACTACAGCTTATCCACCGGCGTCACCCTGCCCCCCTTCACCTGCGTCAGATACACCCGGTCGCTGCCCTGATGACGCTGCGCGCTGAACGCGACGGGCATGCCGCCGGCGTTCATCTGAAGCTGCTCGAGCGCGCGCAGCAGCCCGGCCCGGGTCGGCTCGCGGCCGCAGCGCCGCAAGGCCTCGACCAGGATCATCGCGTTCGCATACCCCTCCAGCGAGCCGTAATTGCGCGCGGCCGGCAACACGTCGGCGTGGTACAGCTTCACCAGCGGATCGGCGCCGTCGTCCGGCGACGGCATAACCTGGCTGATGACGACACCGTTGCCGGCGTCGCCGGCGTGCTTGATGAATTCACTGGAGCCGACGAAGGACACGGTCAGGAACCTGGCCTTGACGCCGGCCTGCCCGGCCTTCTTGACCAGCGAGGCGAGCGGCCGGTAGGTGCCGATGAAGATCACCGCCTCCGGCGCCTGGCTTTTGAGGCGCGCCAGGCCGGCCTCGATGTCGATGGTGTTGCGGCTGTAGCGCGCCTCCAACGCCACGCTCAGACGGCGCTTGCTCAGCGCGCGCACGACGCCGGCCTTGCCGGCCTCGCCGAACTCGTCGTCCTGGATGAACAAGGCGATTTTCTTCACGCCCAGCGCGCCGGTGAGGTGCGCCACCAGCGCCTCGGTCTCGTCGAAATACGAGGCGCGGAAATTGAACACGACCGGAATGACGGGATTGCGCAGGAACTCGGCGCCGCTGAACGGGAACAGATACGGCACGCCGGCCTTCGCCGCGATCGGCACCGCCGCAGTCGACGTCGGCGTGCCGACGTAGCCGAACAGGGCGAACACCTTGTCGGTGTCGATCAGCGCGCGGGTGGCGGCGGCCGACTGCAGCGGGTCGTAGGCGTCGTCGACGCTGACCAGCGCCACGGCGCGGCCGTTGACGCCGCCGCCGGCGTTAATTTTGTCCAGGTAGGCCTTGGCGCCGGCGCGCAATTGCAGGCCGAGGCCGGCGGCCGGGCCGCTGGTGGCGTTGGCCATGCCGATCTTGATGGCGCTGGCCGACACGCCGTCCTCGGCCACGGCCGAACCCGCCCAGCCGAGCGAGCAACACACCAGCGCCAACGCCGCCAATCTCAATTTTTGCATGTCAATTCCGCCTCGCGTGAACCGGCAAAGGAACCCATACCTTGCAGAGAGTATCCGCAAGGTGGGCGCGGTTGTCAAACGTCAAGATGGCGAAAATCCGCCGTCGACAAGACAAACCACGTTAAAAAAGCGTTCCCACACCGGATCAACTGCCCCGACATATCGACTCGGCAACCGGCCCCGCATATAATCCGCGCCTCGTCCTTTACTTCACGCCAACAATGACCACCAACGCCATGCCGCCCGACGCGCGGCCAGCCATCGTCCTGCTCCACAGCTCCATGAGTTCCCGCAAGCAATGGTCCGACCTGAGCGCGCAGCTGGAAGCGAGCTTCCGCTGCATCGCCGTCGACTTGCTCGGCTACGGCAAGTCGCCGTTCCCCGACGTTGCCGACGGCGCGGCCTTCACGCTGGCGCACGAGGTCGACGCGGTCAACGCGGCCATCGCCGCCAAGCTCGCCCCAGGCGAGTCCTTCCACCTGGTCGGCCACTCCTACGGCGGCGTCACCGCACTGCGGCTGGCCCGCCAGATGCGCGAACGCGTGTTGTCGCTGGCCGTCTTCGAGCCGGTCGCCTTCCACCTGCTCGCCGCCAACGACGCGGCGCGGGTCGAGATCGAGACCGTCGTGGCCGCCATCGGCGCCGCCGCCACGCCGCGCGACGCGACCCGCGTCTTTATCGACTATTGGAACCGCGCGGGCGCCTTCGATTCGCTGCCCGGCGCGCAGCAGGACAAGTTCACCGCGCAGATTGAGAAAGTCAAGCTGGACTTCCAAGCCTTGCTGGGCGAGCCGGCCACGCTGGCCGACATGGCCGGACTCGACATGCCGGCGCTGGTCATGTCCGGCCTGAACAGCCCGGCGTCGACGCGCCGCCTGGCCGAGCGGCTGGCCGCCGCGCTGCCGAACGCATCCGCCGTGCAGACCAAGGGCGGCCACATGGGGCCGATCACGCACGGCCAGGTCGTCAATGCGCTGATCGCCAGCTTCCTCGTCGGCGCCGAAGTCGTCAGCGTCTAGGGTACTCCTCCTTCCATCTTCCCTTCATGCGGGCGTAGACGTCGACATAGCGATAGTGCGACTCAACGTCCTCGGCCTGGCAGGGATCGACGGCAAGCCTGGGTGACATGATGAAGGCCAGAAAGGCGGCACGGTTGCTGACGTCGCCGTTGGCACGGATGTGCCGGAAGTCGTTGGCCATGTTGGCGTCCAGGGCGGCCCAATCCTTGTCCCGGATGGCCGCATTCCAGGCGTCGGCCTGGCGCGTCAAATCGTCGACGATCGACTTCGTCGTTGCGCCGGTCCCCATGATCGCCGCACAAGCCTGAAGCACCCATAGATGGATGTCAAGCCGGACCAGGCGGGCGACCAATTTAAGCGGGGTTCTGAGTGGCATCATAGGCGCGTGCAAGCGGCTGGGTTGGCACGAAACGACCTGCCCCGACCGCTGGCGCCTGCCGACCACTCGCGCGACGCTGCAGTATAGCGCCGCGCACCATGGCAAACATGCCGGCATCAACGTGGATCGACGGCTACTTGTTCCAGCACGAAGTTTGCGTCCCGCGCCGCCGGCCCGGCCGTCTGCGCCACCAGCCTGGACAGCGCCGAGTTTCGCCGCAGCAGGAAGGCCCGCAGCAGCGCGGGATAATCTGCGGGCGCGGCGTTGCGCACCGACTGGCGCGCCCGCAACACCCCGCGCCAGGCTTGCACCCGCGGCGCCAGCTTGAAAAACGCGAAGTCGGCGACGTCGTCGAAGGCGTCGAAGTAGCGAAATATCGGGCCGAAGACCGCGTCCACCATCGACATGCGTCCTCCCGAGAAATAGCCGCCGTCGCCCAGCGCCGCCTCGACCTGCTCGAACCGCGCGCGTATCGTGGCGGCCTGGTGCGACAACGCTTCGATGTCCGGCGCCCGGTAAAAGGCGCCAATGTCGTTGAGGATGGCCGAACCGAATTCCATCCACGCGCGGTGGCGGGCGCGCTGCAAGGCGCTGTCCGGGTGCAGCCGTGGCGCGCTGGTTTCGTCCAGATACTCGCAGATCACCGACGATTCAAAGATCGCCTCTGCATCGACCAGCAATACCGGCGTCTTGCCCAACGGCGAAACCGCCAGGAACCAGTCCGGTTTGTTCGCCAGGTCGATATCGACGCGCTCGAAGGCGATGCCCTTCTCTTCCAGCACAATCGCGACGCGCTGCACGTAGGGGCACAAGCTATGGCTGATCAGTCTTGGTAACGCGTTCATGGTTGCCTGGCCGTAAATTGATGATCGGGGTGTTTCATTGCGTTTCTCCATTCAAATCGTCGTGGATTCACTATATGATTTCGAATACGCAATGAAAATAGGCGGGAACGCACATCATGGTTGCAGCGACGCAATACAAAATTGGTTACGCCGACTTGGAGGTCGTACTGGCCCTGGTACGGGCCGGCACCTTGGCGCAGGCCGGCGAGCGTCTGTCGCTGGACGCGTCGACGGTGTTTCGCACCGTACAGCGCATTGAAAAGGGGCTTGCCGAACGCCTGTTTGAACGCTCGCGCAGCGGCTACGTGCCGTCCGAGCTGGCGCGGGAACTGGCCGCCCGCGCCGAGCAGATGGAGGCGCAGCTCGAAGCGGCTCGCTCGGCCGTACAAGGCAGCCCGGAGCAAGTATCCGGCACGGTGCGCATCAGCACCACCGACACGGTGCTGCACGGCCTGGTGGCGCCGGCGCTGCTGCAGTTGCAAACCAGCCATCCACTGCTGACGTATGAGCTGCACACCGGAAACGAGCTGGCCAACCTGACCCGCCGCGACGCCGACATCGCCGTGCGCGCCACCAAGCGCCCGCCGCAACATTTGGTCGGCAAACACGTCGGCCCGATCCGCGTCGCCCTGTTCGGGCCGAAGCAAGGCGGGCTGGCGAGCTTCGACGGCGACGTCGCGGCGCGCGCGCGCTGGGTGGCGCCGGACGACGCCTTGCCCGAGCATCCGTCCGTGCTCTGGCGCAAGAAGCATTTTCCCAAGGTGGCGCCGGCCTACCGGGTCAACAGCATCTTGACGGTGGCCGAACTGGTGGGGCGTGGATTGGGCATCGGCGTGCTGCCGCTGTTCCTGGCGAATCGCCGCTGCGACCTGGTGCAACTGAGCGAGGTGCTCGACGAGTGCCAGACCGAGTTGTGGTTGCTCACGCACATGGAGTCGAAGCATCTGCGCCGGGTCGCCGCGGTGTTCAGCCACCTGTCGCGGAATTTATTGCTGGATTGACGCTGCACTCTTGGCGCAATCAGAAAGCCCTTCACATTGAGCCACAGCACTGCAACAGCCAGACCAGAACTCACCCGGCATCCTATTCAGGATAAGTCCCACCCGCCCGCGACGAAAAATTAGTCGGTGTTAAAGCATATTATTATCAACGGAAGACCCAGGAAACAAGCATGGCCGCGACCAAACTTTCACTGAATGTCGAGCCGATGCTCCAGCAGATTTGCCATTTTGGCGCGATAGGCGGCGATGCCGCCTTGGGCGGGCGTAGCCGCATCGCACGGTCGGACGCGAAGGCGTGAAGCTCGGGCCGGCCTCGCTGGCCGCATCGAAGCGCGTCCAGGACTGCCTAGCCGCAGGCTGAAGCGCCGTTCGCCGACCCCATGGCGGCGCCAAGCCGCGCCGGCTATTTATTCTCGATACTCCCTCTAGGACAGCTATGTTAAACCTCAACCAGCGCGCCGTACGCGCGCCATACCCGGCTGAACTGGCCTCGATTATGAACATTGAACGTGCGCACGAGAGCCGTCAATAGTTGTCGCACTGGCCGCGGATCGCGCGCGGCGCCACTCCGCTGCACAGCCTGCCCGATCTGGCGCAAGGGCTCAACGTTGCGCAATTGAGCGTCAAAGACGAATCGCTGCGTTCCCCGCTGGGTAGCTTCAAAGCCCTGGGCGCGCCCATCGCCCTGGTGCGCCAGATCTTGCTGTTGCACCCGGACTTCGAACCGACAGCCATCCCGGCAGGTCGGTATGCGGACCAGCTCGCGGCGTACACCGTGACCAGCGCCACCGACGGCAACCATGGCCGCGGCTTGGCCGCCGCTGCCCGGGACGTCGGCTGTCGCTGCGTGATCGTGTTGCACGCCCACGTCGGCGAGGAACGCGAACGGGCCATCGCCATCCATGGCGCGCGGATTGTGCGCGTCAAGGGCAATTACGACAAGTCGGTGGAAGAAGCCGCGCGCCTGGCCGGCGCCAACGGCTGGCAGGTGGTGTCCGACACATCCTATCAAGGCTACGAGACGATTCCACGCGACGTGATGCAAGGCTAAGGCACCATCGCCGAAGAGATTGTTGAACAGAGCGCTGGCCGCGCCGGCGAGGCCGGGGCATTCACCCATGTTTTCCTACAGGGCGGCGTAGGCGGCATGGCGGCCGGGTTGGCGAGCTATTTCTGGGAGTTTCAAGGCGCGCAGCGTCCGCGCTTCATCGTCGTCGAGCCGGCACAAGCGGACTGCCTGCTGCAAAGCGCGGTCCAGGGCCGGGCGGTCCGGGCCACCGGCTCGGTCGAATCAGTGATGGCGGGCCTGGCGTGCGGCGCGACATCGCCGCTGGCCTGGCGCTTCCTGCAACCCTGCGTGGACGCCTTCATGACGATCGAGGACGACCAGGCGGTGCAGGCCATGCGCACGCTGGCCAGGGGCAGCGCTGGCGACATTCCCATTGTCTCCGGCGAATCCGGCGCGGCCGGGCTGGCAGCGTTGCAGCAGTTGCGGTCCGATCCGGCCTGGTCCCTCCAGGTCCGGCTCGACGAGCAATCGCGCGTGCTCGTCGTCAGCACCGAAGGCGCCACGGCGCCCAAGGTGTACCAGGCACTGGCCGGCGAGAGCGCCGAAGCCGTGCTCCGGCGCCAGCGGGCCTGGACCGCGGCGCGATAATTGACACCGACGGCAATCACCCTCAGGAGAACACCATGTACATCGACAATGAACTCGGCACCCAGATGGTGCGATGGCGGCACCAGCTACACCAGTTCCCCGAGACCGGCTTCAACGAGCATAAAACTGCCAACTTTATTGCCAACGCGCTTGAACTGATGGGCATGCAAGTGCACAGGGGTATCGGCGGCACGGGGCTGGTGGCCAGCCTCACGGTGGGCGAGGGCAAGGGCGTGATCGGCCTGCGCGCCGACATGGACGCCCTGGCGATGACGGAGACGGCCCAGGGCCGCCCCTACATCTCCCGGCATACCGGCTGCATGCACGGCTGCGGGCACGACGGGCACATGGCCATGTTGCTGGGCGCGGCCCAGAGCCTGACGCGCACCCGCGACTTCAACGGCACGGTGCGCTTTATCTTCCAGCCCGCCGAAGAACATGGCCGGGGCGCCAACGCGATGATCGGGGACGGTCTGTTCGATCGGTTTCCAGTCGACCAGATCTATGGTGCCCACAACATCCCCGGCCTGCCAGCCGGACACATTGCCACCCGCGCGGGCGGCATCATGGCCAGCGAGGACAACTTTGTCATTCGCATCCACGGTCGGGGCGGCCATGCCGCCCGCCCCCACATGGCCATCGACCCGCTGCTGGTGGCGGCCGAGATCATCCTGGCGCTGCAAACCATAGTGGCTCGCGCGGTCGATCCGGCCGACCCGGCCGTGCTCTCCTGCACCGAGGTCCACAGCGACGGCATCCGCAACGCGATCCCGGGCAACGTGGAAATCAAGGGCGATACGCGCAGCTACTCGCCGTATGTGCAAGCCCTGCTGGAACGCCGCATGCGCGAAATCTGCCACGGCATCGCCGCGGCGCACGGCGCCAACTGCGAGGTGGAGTACACGCACGAATTCGTTCCCACGGTGAACTGGCCGGAGCGCGCGTCCGTCGCGGTGCGCGCAGCCCAGGCCGTGGTGGGGACCGATAACGTGGACGGCAATGTCGCGCCGATGATGATCTCGGAGGACTTTGGGGCTTTCCTCAAGGTTGTTCCGGGCGCGTTCGTGTTCATAGGCAACGGTATTGCAGACCGCACCGGGAGGTGTGCCGCTGCACAACGCCAAGTACGACTTCAACGACGCCATCCTGCCCATCGGCGCGCGCTACTTCGCCGAGCTCGTACGGCAACGGCTTTCACCCGCTTGTTGATACCGACTGCGCCAGTGATGTCCTGCTGACCAAAAACCTGGTATTCGTCAGCACGCACTCGACGACCTACGCAATCGACCGCACCAGCCACCCAGCGGTGGCGCCGACCGGACATCGCGAAGCGTCTTTCGACATACGGTCCTGGGATCGAAGGCAAGCCTACACAATAGGTTGGCGCGGCGGCCAATCGAGCGCCTCAGCCGGGATCGTCGAGGAACGCGTAGACCTTGGCGCAAAGCGCGTCGCGGTCGGCCAGCTCGCATTCCCACAGCGTCAAGACCTTCCAGCCCAAGCCGGCAAGCGCCACGCGGTTCGCCTCGTCGCGGCGCCGGTTCCCCTCCAGCTTCAGCGTCCAAAACTCCACCCGCGACTTCGGTATGCGCGCACCCAGCACACAGCCCACATGCAAATGCCAGAAGCAACCGTGCACAAAGATGACCTTGCGCCGACCGGCGAACACCAGATCCGGTTTGCCCGGCAGCTTCTTCCCGTGCAAACGGTAACGGTAGCCGGCCGCGAACACCAGGCGGCGCACCAGCATTTCCGGCCCGGTGTTTTTCGAGCGGACGCGCGACATGATGTCGCTCCTTGTCGCGACGCCGACCGTGTCAACCACAAGCGCCCCGCGCCGCCAGTCGACCGCCTGGCCCAAAACAAAAACAATCGTCCATCCCGCCATTTCATCCACGAACGCCGCCACGCCCGGCACCGCCATATTATGTGCCTCTCCCTTTTCGATTTCCAGCGGAATTTCCCAACAGTGCTGCAGTCCGCCCCTCCGGTCTGCCCCCTGCACTTCGCCTCTGGCTTTAAGGATAACTGTATATAAATACAGTATAATAAATCCTAAAATAAATTGCCACAAAACAGGCAAATGGAACTTTCCCGGCGGCGGTGCTTTATACTACTGCCTGCCTGGCGGGGCCGAGCCCGCAGCCCACCTAGCGGCCCGTTTCCCGACGGCCCGCCAACCGGTGCGCCGCCCGCACAAACACACACTACCGGAAGAAGTAAACGCTTTGAACAAGTCACGCACCCCACACCCGCCCCAGCGCCGCCGCGGCGGCACCCAAGGCCCGACGGCGCCACAGACCCGGACGGCCGACGCTAAGGGGCGGCGCCGTGAAGCTTGAATCGATTGAACTGTTCGCCGGCGCCGGCGGGCTCGCCATGGGCTTCTCCGGGCAAAACGTGGACCACCGCGCGGTGGTCGAGTGGAACAGCCACGCCTGCGAGACGCTGCGCAACAACAAACTCAAACTGGTCGCCCCGATGAGCCACTGGCCGGACGTCACCGAGGGCGACGTCCGCCAATTCCTGTACGGCGGCCACCAGGGCCTCGACCTGGTCACCGGCGGCCCGCCCTGCCAGCCCTTCTCGATGGGCGGCAAGCACGGCGGCTTCCTCGACGAGCGCGACATGTTCCCGCAGGCGATCCGCGCGGTGCGCGAGGTGCGCCCGCGCGCCTTCGTCTTCGAAAACGTCCGCGGCCTGACGCGCGCCGCGTTCGCCAACTACTTCAACTACATCCTGCTGCAACTCGAATACCCGTCGCAGCAGCCGAAGGCCAAGGAGGAATGGCTGGACCACCTTGCCCGGCTGGAAAAACACAAGGCCAAGGGCGGCAAGCGCGAATACCGCGTCGTGCCCAAGCTGGTCAACGCGGCCAACTTCGGCGTGCCGCAAAAACGCATGCGCGTGTTCATCGTCGGCTTCCGCGAAGACCTCGGCCTGGATTGGGTATTCCCGGAGGAAACGCACAGCCACGACGCGCTGCTGCTGTCGCAGTGGGGCAACGGCGAATACTGGGCGCGCCACCGCGTGGCGGCGAAAAACCGCCCGGCCAAGCCGGACGGCCTGGAGCGCAAGCTCGGCATGCTGGCCGACGCCGACCCCGCCACCTTGGCGCTGCCGTGGGAAACCGTGCGCGACGCCATCTCCGACCTGCCGGACCCGGAAAAGCACCCGGGCAAGGAACTGGTGCAGGCGCACCGCTTCCAGCCGGGCGCGCGCTCGTACGCGGGACACACCGGCAGCCCGCTCGACGAGCCGGCCAAGGCGTTGAAGGCGGGCGACCACGGCGTGCCAGGCGGCGAAAACATGCTGCGCCGGCACGACGGCTCGGTGCGCTACTTCACGGTGCGGGAATCGGCGCGCATCCAAACCTTCCCGGACAGCTTCATCTTCGAGGGGGGATGGTCGGAAACCATGCGCCAGCTGGGCAACGCCGTGCCGGTGAAACTGGCGGCGGTCGTCGCCAACGGGGTGTGCAAAATGTTGCGGAAGGGATAGCAACGGAACGGAACGCGGGCGCGCGCAGGATTGAAGCGCGCTCCCCGCCCGCGCCGCTTACGGCGTCAACTCTTCGCCGTAAGGGTAGTCTTTGGTCGTTTTGTACAGCACCATGCCGTAGCTAATGATGGCGCCCTTCCATCCGACGCCGAGGAACGTTACCGCAGCTTGAAGCAGGCTGCGCGCGTCGTGTTTGACGCCGGCCAGACTGATCTGGCGCAGCAAATCGTCCGAAGGGACGGTGTATCTGAACACATACGGCAGTTGCACTTTCATCAGACCAAGCAAGATGGCCAATCCTATTTGCTCCGCCGAACCGGCATCGATGTCGATCAGAAAGTCGTCGACAATAGGGAAATGCCTATCGAACCAGCCGGGCCTGGTGGTGTCGCGGTTTTGCCCCGGATCCTTCGGCCCGAAACCGGCGCCGTTCCACATGCTCGCGTGCTTGCCTTTGTACATGGAAATTAACAGGTCCTCGTTCGCGGCCGTGCCCATGCTTTTATCCAGCAGCAACGCCTTGTAACCCACTCGGTCGGGGTCGATGCCCCTGCGGCCCTTGAGCTTTTCAAGGTGCTGGGAAAGCCGCTCACTGACGTCGTTCGCCTTGCCGAGGTAGACCGGAGCGCCGTCGTAATGCAGAACGTAGACGCCTTGGCGCGAATCCCTTTGAGCCTGGAACCCGCTGAGCGAGGCCAATGCGACATCGTTCAACTTCGATTCTTCCATGCCATCCAGCGTTTCTTTGAGTTGCGTAGACACAGTCTGAAGAAAATCGAACACGTAAATTGATTGCAAAATGAAGGCTCCGGAAATTTTGGTGGCAGGGATGGCCATGCGTGCGCAGCAGCGGAATATTTTACCTGATTGAAATCGTACTCCAGGGGATACGTATAGAGCCACTGCAAGTGCCATGGTCAGCTTACCTTCCACTCCATGGAACTGACTAACCACCAATAAGGAATATAATTAAGGAATTGAAATTCAAGCGGCCATGTATGACCAGTTCCCTCGCCTACTACAATCAAAACGCAGCCGCTTTTTTTTCCAATACCATCCATGTGGATATGTCGATCCTACACGATCGTTTTCTTTCCACTGTCAATCCAGGTGGATTGATTCTCGATGCCGGTTGCGGCTCCGGCAGGGATACACAGGCGTTTCTCGGCCGTGGTTTTCGGGTAAGGGCCTTCGACGCCTCGCCCGAACTGGCTCGTATGGCCTCCGAACACACCGGAATAAACGTTGAGGTCCGACGCTTTTCCGACGTACGCGAACAGTCCTGCTATGACGGTATTTGGGCCTGCGCCAGCTTATTGCATTTACCCCCACTGGATATTCCAGCCATTTTGGCGCAATTATGGACTGCGCTAAAACCGGGTGGGACTTTATATCTCAGCTTTAAGCATGGCGATGGCGAGCGAGTCCAAAATGGCCGACATTTCACCGATGCGAGCGAGATCCGGTTACGCAGCTGGCTCGCCGCGCTGCCTGATCTGCTTGGCGTGGAATGCTGGCTATCGACCGATCAGCGTCCGGGGCGAGTCGAGCCGTGGCTCAACGCCATCCTATTGCGTGCACCGCAAGAAAAAAAGCAGTTGATCACCGGTGGCGACGATCCCTTTCTGCCGCACCTTTGCGGCGCCATCAACCGCGCGTCCGAGGTCGATCTGGCGGTGGCGTTCGTTAAAGCCACGGGACTACGTTTATTGCTTCCCGATTTGTACGGTACGCTGGCGCGCAATGGAGCCAACAGAGAAAGGGTGGGGCGCGTTCGCGTGCTAACCAGCGATTATCTCGATGTTACCGATCCGGAGGCATTGCGGCTATTGATGTTGCTTCAAGCGCAAGGCGCACAGGTGCGCGTATACGAATCGGCCGGTGGCAGTTTTCATCTGAAAGCCTATATATTTACCCAACTGGATGACGAAAACGGCTTATGCGGCACAGCCTTCATCGGTTCCAGCAATATCAGCAGGCAAGCGCTGCAAAACGGATTGGAATGGAACTACCGGATCGACTATCCCGGGGAGCAAGGTTTCCTTGAAGCGCGCGCCAGGTTCGACGAGCTATTTGCGAGCGCGCGCTGCGTACCCTTGACCGACGCGTGGATCGATCAGTACCAGGCCCGTCGTGTTCCACTGCCGCTCGCAGTCGCGCCCGGTAGCCAGGAACAAGATCCCGCGCCGCTACCGACCGGCGTCCAAGAAGATGCCTTGCTTGCGCTCTCAGAAACCAGAGACGAGGGTTTCCGCCGAGGTTTGGTGGTATTGGCCACCGGTCTTGGCAAGACCTGGCTGGCCGCTTTCGACGCCGAACAGTTCGACGCCAGACGAGTATTGTTCGTCGCTCACCGAGAAGAAATTTTGAATCAGGCGGCGGAAACTTTTCTGCGCATTAAACCACGCTCAAGAGTCGGCCTGTATATGGGAAAGACATGCGACGTTGAGGTCGATGTGCTGTGTGCGTCGATCCAGACACTCAGTCGCAACACTCACCTTGAGCGCTTTTCCCCCCAACATTTCGACTACATCGTGGTTGACGAATTCCATCATGCGGCGGCGTCCACTTATCGGCGCCTGCTGAGCTATTTCGCCCCCCGTTTTATGCTCGGACTGACCGCGACGCCTGACCGCTCGGACCAATCAGACATTTTGTCGTTATGCGATGACAATTTGGTGTTCACCTGTGGCCTATTCGCCGGAATCGAGTCCGACCTGCTGGTGCCGTTCCACTACTACGGTATTTTCGACGAATCGGTCAATTATGCGGAAGTGCCTTGGCGTAATGGCCGCTTCGACCCGGAACAATTATCCAACAAACTGGCCACGCTGGCGCGCGCCCGGCATGCACTGAAAACATGGCGTCTGCACAAGCAGGAACGCACTTTGGCGTTTTGCGTATCGATTTCCCACGCCGATTTTATGGCGCTCCAGTTCGCTAAAGCCGGGATCACATGCGCCGCCGTCTATTCGGGCTCAGCCTTGAGCCGTGGGGATGCCTTGGCTCGCTTGCGCGATGGCCGCCTCGCGATTATTTTTTCGGTTGATCTATTCAATGAAGGGGTGGACTTGCCCGTGATAGACACGGTGATGATGTTGCGGCCGACCGAATCGAAAATCCTTTTCCTTCAACAACTGGGTCGGGGCTTGCGTAAGAGCCCGGGCAAGGAGAGATTGGTAGTGCTCGACTTCATCGGCAACCATCAAAGTTTCCTGCACAAGCCGCAGGCGCTGTTTGAAATCGGTTCCAGCTACAAACAATTGGCAAAATTCGGCCGCGATCTGGAAGAAAAACGACTCAAGCTGCCCAAGGGTTGTTACATCAATTATGACTTGCAGTTGGTAGCATTCCTGAAAGCCCTCGACAACGGCGACGGTATTCAAAAGGAGTATCAAGCGCTGAAGGAAGCTTTTGGACGGCGGCCAACACTGAGCGAGTTCTACCGCGCCGGAGCCAGTTTGCCAAAATTGCGGCAGCAATATGGCAGCTGGTTCGAACTGGTCGCCGCCGCCGGCGACCTCGACGAGACCGAACAAGCCATTGCGCTCGATCACCGCTCTTTTTTGCGCGAAGTGGAAACCACCAAAATGACCAAGAGTTTCAAAATGGTGCTGTTGGAGGCTTTCCAGGAATTAAACGGTTGGCGCGCCCCGATTCCGACCACGGCCTTGGCCATACGGTCCTGGCAAGTGTTGCAGCGGCGGCGCGCCTTGCTCGTCGACCTCCCCGATGCGCAGCGTCAAGTATCGGACGCGGCGGACATTACCTGGCATCGTTATTGGCAAGAAAACCCCGTGCTTGCCTGGATCGGCGGCAACCGCCCTGCCAACGCCAGCGCCTTTTTCAAGGTTGTAGACGGCACTTTTCAAGCCGCATTCACGCTTCGACCAGAACAACAAGCGGAGTTCGAGTCCATGTTGCAAGAGCTGATCGATTTCCGTCTGGCGGCTTATGAAGTTCGTGGCGCCAATGGCGATGCGCCCGGCAATGTGATCCAGTTCAACCGGCTTCCGAACCCACCACATATCGATCGCACGGAATTGCCCTATTTCCCGAACCTCAAGATCGCTTGCGGCCATTTCAAGAATGCCACGGCGGATGCCGAGGAATACCGCGCGCTCGGACCTAAGCATGGCCGCCTGGACCCGGAGCGGCACTTTCTCGCCCACGCATCGGGCAATTCCATGGACGGGGGGAAACATCCGATTCGGGATGGTGATTTCCTCTTATTCGAACATCTTGCAGCCACGAACGCGGGATCCATCACGGGCGCGATCGTGGCAATCGAGCGCCAAGACGCATCAGGCGAGGGGAATCAATATCTGTTGCGCGTAGTGCTGAAAGCGCCCGATGGAAGCTACCTGTTGCGTGCTAATAACGCCGACTATGCGGACCTGCCGGCAACCGAGGAAATGCGTACCTTGGCCCGCCTCAAGGCCGTAATCAGTCCGCACGACATGGCGCTCGACCGGTCCTTCATGCGGGAAGATATTGCGCCGCTGTTCAGTAGTACGTTTAATCCCGGCAACTGGAATACGGGGCATGTTGTGCTCACCGACCAAAAGGCCCATGTATTGCTCGTGACACTCAATAAGAGCGGCAGAACTCTTGATCACCGCTACTTGGACCACTGGATCGATGCCACTCACTTTCATTGGCAAAGTCAGAACGCCACGACGCCCCACAGCAAGCGAGGACAGGAAGTAATCGAGCATGCCAAGCGAGGCATTGACGTCCACCTATTTGTGCGTGAAAACAAACTATTTAATGGAAAGGCCGCCCCGTTCGCTTATCACGGCATGGTTTACTACCAAAACCATATGGGAAGTGGCCCGATGAGTGTGGTTTTCAAGGTCGAATGAAGCTGCCGATGCCGTTACTTGCCGGAGAGTACCACATGCGTCGGCTTCAGCTCCATACAGTTATGGCGCAGCAAGTGCCTGCTTTGCAACGTCTGCGGCCACGCTTAGGGAGCCGATCAGTTCAAGTAGGTTTGACGCCCGAGTTCGACAGTTTGATTGGTTTTTCCCCGTCTTTTTGATCGCAGGAGCGAGTATCCATGCTGGGGGCGATGGGCAGTGCCGACACTCGAAAAATTTTCAAAATACAATTTTCTTTTGAGAAACTGCGCTGCGCGCTGCGCCTTCGGCGCGCCACCGCTACGCGGTGGCAAATGGGCGATTCGGAGAGGGCTGGGCCAGTAGGCCCAGCCCTTCGAATCCCCCGCGCAAGGCCCGCAGGGGCCTTGCTTCTCTCCGCCAAGGCTACAACGCAAAAAGCCACCCGAGGGTGGCTTTTGCTTTTGTATCCTTGGCGGAGAGAGGGGGATTCGAACCCCCGATAGGCTATGAACCTATACACGCTTTCCAGGCGTGCGACTTCAACCACTCATCCACCTCTCCTGCATTACATCTTCGTTCTCACGAAGAGCGCGAATTATAGCAAAAATTACGCGAAGCACCAAGTTTTCCGACAAGCTACTTTGCGCGCGGCGCGGGGCGCCAACAACACCCAGCGCCGCGCCCGCCGTCAGCGTGTCAGGACGCCTCTTTCAACTGCTCCAGAATCGCCGGATTTTCCAGCGTGGAAATATCCTGGGTAATCGTCTCGCCCTTGGCCAGCACGCGCAGCAGGCGGCGCATGATCTTGCCCGAGCGCGTCTTCGGCAGGTTGTCGCCGAAGCGGATTTCCTTCGGCTTGGCGATCGGGCCGATTTCCTTGGCGACCCAGTTGCGCAACTCCAGCGCCAGCTTCTTGGCTTCCTCGCCGGTCGGGCGCGCCTGCTTCAGCACGACGAAGGCGCAGATCGATTCGCCGGTGGTGTCGTCCGGCTTGCCGACCACGGCCGCCTCGGCCACCAGCGGGTTGGCCACCAGCGCCGATTCGATTTCCATCGTGCCCATGCGGTGGCCCGAAACGTTCAGCACGTCGTCGATACGCCCGGTAATGGTGAAGTAGCCGGTGTCCTTGTTGCGGATGGCACCGTCGCCGGCCAGGTACATCTTGCCGCCCAGCTCCTCCGGGAAGTAGCTGCTCTTGAAGCGCTCCGGGTTGCCCCAGATGGTGCGAATCATCGACGGCCAAGGCCGCTTGACGACCAGGATGCCGCCCTGCCCGTTCGGCACGTCGTGGCCGGCCTCGTCAACGATGGCGGCGGCAATGCCCGGCAGCGGCAAGGTGCACGAACCCGGCACCATCGGCGTCGCGCCCGGCAGCGGCGTGATCATGTGGCCGCCCGTTTCGGTCTGCCAGAAGGTGTCGACGATCGGGCATTTCTCGCGGCCGATGTTTTTGTAGTACCACATCCAGGCCTCCGGGTTGATCGGCTCGCCGACACTGCCCAGCAGGCGCAGGCTGCCCAGGTCGTAATTGTCCGGGTGGACTTTCGGGTCGACGTCGGCCGCCTTGATCAGCGAGCGGATCGCCGTCGGCGCCGTGTAAAAAATGCTGACCTGGTGTTTTTTAATCGTCTCCCAGAAGCGCCCGGCGTTGGGGAACGTCGGGATACCCTCGAACACCACCTGGGTCGCGCCGACCGCCAACGGGCCGTAGGCGATGTAGCTGTGGCCGGTGACCCAACCGATGTCGGCGGTGCACCAGAACACGTCGGCCGGCTTGATGTCGAAGCTCCACTTCATCGTCAGCGCCGCCCACAGCAGGTAGCCGCCGCTGGCGTGCTGCACGCCCTTCGGCGTGCCGGTCGAGCCGGACGTGTAGAGGATGAACAGCGGGTGTTCGGCGTCGACCCATTCCGGTTCGCACACGGCCGGTTGCGCCGCCACCAGTTCGTGCAGCCAGACGTCGCGCCCGGCCGCCATCGGCAGCGCGCTGCCGGTGCGTTGATACACGACGACGTTGCGGATGCTGTCGCATCCGCCCAGCGCCAGCGCCTCGTCGACGATGGCTTTGAGCGCCAGTTGCTTGCCGCCGCGCAGTTGCTGGTCGGCGGTGATGACGGCCACCGCGCCGGCGTCGATGATGCGTTCCTGCAGCGATTTGGCCGAGAAGCCGCCGAACACCACCGAGTGGGTCGCGCCGATGCGCGCGCACGCCTGCATCGCCGCCACGCCTTCGACCGACATCGACATGTAGATGATGACGCGGTCGCCCTTCTTGATGCCCAGCGACTTCAAGCCGTTGGCGAACTTGCAGACCTTTTCGTGCAGCTCTTTATACGTGACCTTGCTCGACTGGCCGTCGTCGGCTTCGAAGATGATGGCGATCTTGTCGGCGTTGCCGTTTTCCAGGTTGCGGTCCAGGCAGTTGTAGGACACGTTCAGCTGCCCGTCCTCGTACCATTTGTAGAACGGCGCGTTGTCTTCGTTCAAGGTTTTGGTGAACGGTTTGTGCCAGGCCAGGTTTTCCCGCGCCAGCCGGGCCCAAAAACCTTCGTAGTCTTGCTCGGCTTCGGCGCACAGCGCGTTGTAGGCGGCCATGCCGGATATCGTCGCCTGCCCGCTAAACGCCGCCGGCGCGTGGAATACGCGCGATTCCTGTGGTCCCTGTTGCTGCGTGCCCTGCCCTGAGTTTTCTGTCGCGGCCATGCTTGTCTCCATTGAATAATAGTTTGTTAACAATGTAGGCGGTGTCGCTTACGGACGCCTTACATTGCCCTGTTTGCTGCGTGGTTGCACAACTGCGGGGGCGCTGCGGCTTGGCTAACTTGTCTGGGAATGTGTATTTTTATGTAATTTTACCAACTTTTAGCGGGGTTTGCTGGAGGCGTTTTGGCGGCCTTGTAAACCAGGGGCAAGCGCCGGGGTCGGCCGCCTCGCGCCAAGGCGAGAAGGCCTGACCCCGTATCGGGGCCGCGCGCCGAGGCGGACGACTCCATCATCGCCGAAAAAATTGTGGCTGACGCCTTTGTTTCGTGGTGTTTGCGTGAAATCAAGACGCGCCACCGGTGTCGGGACCGTACGCATGGGCTTGCAGCCCGTGTAAAATGTCGGGCATATTAACTTGCAGCATCTTAGGAGCAGACCACGATGACAGTCCCGCAACACACCAAGCAGCAGGCCAAGTTGAGGCCGCTGCCGTCCTTCATTTTCATGACGCGCTGGTTGCAACTGCCGCTGTATCTGGGCCTGATCCTCGCGCAATGCGTGTATGTGTTCCATTTCTGGGTCGAGCTGAAGGACCTGATCGGCGCGGTGTTCGGCAACGAGGCGGCGCTGCAGCATATTTTCCAGGCCGTCGCGGTGCCCGGCACGGTGCCGCCCACCAAGCTGAACGAGTCGACCATCATGCTGGTGGTGCTGGGCCTGATCGACGTCGTCATGATCTCCAACCTGCTGATCATGGTCATCATCGGCGGCTACGAAACCTTCGTCTCGCGCATGCACCTCGACGAGCACCCGGACCAGCCGGAGTGGTTGTCGCATGTGAACGCGTCCGTGCTCAAAACCAAGCTGGCGATGGCCATCATCGGCATCTCCTCGATCCACCTGCTGAAGACCTTCATCAACGCCAACGCCTACACCAGCCAGGTGCTGATCGCCCAGACCGTGATCCATCTGGTCTTCCTGCTGTCGGCGCTGGCCATCGCCTACACCGACCGCATCATGGTGGGCACGCAAAACGAAATCAAGTCTCATTAATACCGACCCCACAGCGAGAACACCATGACCATCATAAAGCAAGAAGACCTGATCGAATCCGTCGCCGCGGCGCTGCAATACATCAGCTATTACCATCCGGCCGATTACATTGCACACCTGGCGCGCGCCTACGACGCCGAGCAGAGTCCGGCGGCGAAGGACGCGATCGCGCAGATCCTGACCAACTCGCGCATGTGCGCCGAGGGCAAGCGGCCGATCTGCCAGGACACCGGCATCGTCAACGTCTTCCTGAAGATCGGCATGGGCGTGCGCTTCGAGGGCTTTTCCGGCACCGTCACCGACGCGATCAACGAGGGCGTGCGCCGGGCCTACAATTTCGAGGACAACAAGCTGCGCGCCTCGATCGTCGCCGACCCGCATTTCGATCGCAAGAACACCAAGGACAACACCCCGGCCGTGGTGCACATGGAGCTGGTCGCCGGCAACACCGTCGACGTCAAGGTCGCGGCCAAGGGCGGCGGTTCGGAAAACAAGTCGAAATTCGTCATGCTCAACCCGTCCGACTCGCTGGTCGACTGGGTCATGAAGACGGTGCCGCTGATGGGCGCCGGCTGGTGCCCGCCGGGCATGCTGGGCATCGGCATCGGCGGCACCGCCGAGAAGGCCATGCTGATGGCCAAGGAAGTGCTGATGGACGACATCGACATGTTCGACCTGAAACAGCGCGGCCCGCAAAACAAGACCGAAGAGCTGCGCATCGAGCTGTGCGACAAAATCAACGCGCTCGGCATCGGCGCCCAGGGCCTGGGCGGCCTGACCACCGTGCTCGACGTGAAAATCATGATGCACCCGACCCACGCCGCCTCCAAGCCGGTGGCGATGATCCCGAACTGCGCGGCGACCCGCCACGCCCACTTCGTGCTCGACGGCTCCGGCGCCAGCTACATCGAACCGCCGCTGCTGTCGTCGTGGCCGGACGTGCACTGGACCGCCGACACCGAAAAGTCGCAGCGCGTCAACCTCGACACGCTGACCAAGGCCGAAGTGGCGGCGTGGAAACCGGGCCAGACCCTGCTGCTGAACGGCAAAATGCTGACCGGCCGCGACGCCGCCCACAAGCGCATCCAGGACATGCTGGCCAAGGGCGAAAGCCTGCCGGTCGACTTCGCCAACCGCGTCATCTACTACGTCGGCCCGGTCGATCCGGTGCGCGACGAAGCGGTCGGCCCGGCCGGCCCGACCACCGCCACGCGCATGGACGGCTTCACCGACATGATGCTGGAGAAAACCGGCCTGATCGCGATGATCGGCAAGGCCGAGCGCGGTCCGGCGGCGATCGAATCGATCAAGCAGCACCAGTCGGCCTACCTGATGGCGGTCGGCGGCGCGGCCTACCTGGTGTCGAAGGCGATCAAGACGGCCAAGGTGGTCGGCTTCCACGACCTCGGCATGGAAGCGATCTACGAGTTCGACGTCACCGACATGCCGGTAACGGTGGCGGTCGATTCGACCGGCACCTCGGTGCACAACACCGGCCCGAAAGAGTGGCAGGCGAAGATCGAGCAACTGAGCAGCGTGGGAAAAATCCCCGTCGCCGTCGCTTAAGCTCCCCGCGCGCCGCTGGCCTGGAAAAAAACCAGCGGCGTAAAACCGGGGTCTGCCCCTCGGGGACGCGGTGTCCCCGTCCGCCCCCGGAATTACGCCCTTGGTTTTAATGCGAAGAAAGACATGCTCCCACTTGCCCCCCTTACCTCCCCCGCAGACGCGCCCATCGGCGTGTTCGACTCCGGCGCGGGCGGGCTGTCGGTACTGCGCCATATCCGCGCGCAACTGCCGCAAGAACACCTGATGTATTTCGCCGACACCGGCTTCGCGCCGTACGGCGGCAAGTCCGAGCAGGTGCTCGTCGAGCGCTCGCTGGCCATCGCCGCCTTCCTGCTCGAGCGCGGCGCCAAGGCGCTGGTGGTGGCCTGCAACACCGCCACCGTCGCCGCCATCAAGGCGCTGCGCGCGCGCTACCCGGCGCTGCCGCTGGTCGGCGTCGAACCCGGCCTGAAACCGGGCGCCGCCCTGACCCGCAACGGCAAGGTCGGCGTGCTGGCGACCGTATTCACGCTGTCCGGCGAAAAATTCCTGGCGCTGCGCGAGCAGATCAGCGCCGCCAGCAAGGTCGAATTCCTGTTGCAGCCTTGCCCGGGCCTGGCCGACCAGGTGGAAAAAGGCGAACTCGATACGCCCGCCACCGTCGCCCTGCTGGAGGGTTTCATCGCGCCGCTGCTGGCGCAGGGCGTCGACACGCTGGTGCTCGGCTGCACCCACTATCCATTCGTGCTGCCGCAGGTCGAGCGCATCATCGCGCAACACGGCGCGCCGGTCGCGCTGGTCGACACCGGCGACGCGGTGGCGCGGCAACTGGCCCGGCTGCTGGCGGCGGCGGCGCTACAGCGCGGCGGCGACGAGGCGCCGCAATTACGCGGCTACACCAGCGCCGACGCCGCGGCCCTGTCGGCGAAGTTCGCCACCCTGCTGGGCCTGCATCCGCAGGTGGAAGAAGCGCGCCTGGCCGGCGCCCCGCAGCCCCTTTAAAAGGCGCCGCATTTAAGTTTGCACATTCGCGGAGAACTTTGTATAATTCGGCACCTGTCTAGGAAATATCTAGACAAACGTTAGTTCAGTGGTGGCTGTAGCTCAGTTGGTAGAGTCCAGGATTGTGATTCCTGTTGTCGTGGGTTCGAGCCCCATCAGTCACCCCATTTACTGTTCAACGTGCAAGAGAAAACCAAGTCGCCTACGCGGCTTTTTTTTCGCCCTCCGCGCCTGTTGCAAATCGCGGAAAAGTTTGTATAATGCGACACCTGTTTAAGAAGCACCAAGACAGGCGTTCGTTCAGTGGTGGCTGTAGCTCAGTTGGTAGAGTCCAGGATTGTGATTCCTGTTGTCGTGGGTTCGAGCCCCATCAGTCACCCCATTTACTGTTCAACGCGCAAGAAAAAATCCAAGCCGCCCACGCGGCTTTTTTTTCGTCCCCGCCCCCATTCCCATGCAGATTTCGTAGGTCGGGTTAGCCCAACGGGCGTAACCCGACAACGTTGGCCCAAAGCAGCGCGCCTCGCTTCGGCCAACATTGTCGGATTACGCTCGCCTCGGCGGCCCCCGCATCCGACCGACGACACCGCAACTCAACGGCCATCGCGGCCTGTGCCCTTTTTCATGGTTCGAAACGGATCTCGCGGTCCAGCCGGCGCATCCACTGTTCCGCCACGTCCTTGCTGCACATGATGTGGCGGGTTTCGCCGTTCGGCAGATCGGCGAAGCGCAGCAGGCTGAAGCCCTGCTGGCTCAGACCGCTCTGGCCGATCAGGTACTGCGCCTCCTCCTCCGCCACGAACATCAGGTCGGCGCGCTGGGCCTCGATCATCGCCACCATGTTGACGCTCTCGGCGCTGGTCTTGGCCAGCGCCGGATGGATTTTCAGCAGCGCCTCGTCGATATAGCCGCCGTAGGAATAGTTTTCCTTGACTAACACGCGCAGGCCCGGCGTGGCCAGCGCGCTCTCCAGCGCCAGCTTTTGCCCGATCGGGTAAGCGCTGCGCATCAACGCCACCGTCGGCAGGTCGCGGTAAATCGCTTTGGAAAAACGCGCGAAGCGTTCGCGCTCGCTGTTCTTGAACCAGCCGACCACGCAGCGCGCGCCGCCCTCCTTGAGCAGCGCCAATTGCCGGTTGATCGGCGTCTTCAACCAGTTGACGTCGATGCCGGCGGCGCGGAACGCGCGCTCGGCAACGCTGGCGGTGAGGCCGTTGACGCTGCCGTCCGGCGCCCCGGCCATATACGGCGGGCGCTCGTTGTAGTACAGCGTGACGGCGTCGCCGGCGCGGCAGGCGCCGCCGCACAACAGCAACAGCAGCGGCAGCCAGGCGGCGCGCCGCAGCGATGCAACCATCTGGCTTGTCGGCTTCATTGCGCCAGCGCTATTGGACGGCGGGCTTCCTGGCGGCGATCGCCTTGTTCAGCTTGCCGATGACCTCGTCGGACACCTGCTTGCTGCACATGATGTAGCGGTAGTCGCCGTTCGGAATGTCCGCCATTTGCAATTGCTGGAAGGTCTTCGCGTTGATGCCGGCCGGCGAGGCCGTCAAACCGCTGGCCGAGCCGTCCGCGGCGGGAATAATGTAGGGCGGGCGTTCGTTGAAACTGAGGGTGATTTTGTCGTCGGCCTGGGCCAAGGCCGGGGACGCCAGAAACAGGCATGCCGCGTACTGCGCAAAGCGAAGAACATTCATGGCGATACTCCTGCGAGTGGGTCGAGCAAGCGCGCCAAGCCGCATCCGCCAATTGCACCGTCCGGCAAGCGACTCCAGGCACCTTGTCTATTCTACATCCGTCAGATATGTGCATACAGAAACTTTTTGGCTTGTGCCGGAAAGCCGCATTTGCCTCGGCGGTGCTGGCAAGGTCAGCGGGCCGACCCCGCCGGATTAGCAGAGCGCAATCCGACGCCGAGCGCGCGCTGGCTGCGACCCCGCCCCCTCAGTTGCCCTGGCGCACGCGCCTGAGCAGCCACAGCGCCAGCCCGAACAGGGCGGCGGCCCACGGCGCGGCCGTCGTAGCGCTTGCTCAAATGTTCAATGTGGATCGTGGCTCTCCTGGATTAGCGGCGGCAAGCCGGCTTACTCGACTCATGCAAGTGAGTTGCAAAATAACCGCATGATATTGTCAGACCGATTTTAATGCAACATTCTTGCATTAAATATTTACCACAGGGGAGGCAGCAGGCAAATTAAAAAAATGCCACCGATGTTGCACGAAAGAATTAGATTAGGACTACAATGGGGTAGCCGTTTTGCGATGCAGCCGCGCGGCACCAGACTTACCGGGCGACAATAACGCCCTCCCCCCACTACCTCACTCAACAGGAGGGCCGGCAATGCTGGACTTGGCAGCGACCCTGCCGTCTCGCTGCGACCGCGGCCACGAAATACCATGTCTGAAGAAAAAAGCGCACTCGAACTCAGCACGTATAGCAAGGACACGCCGATCGGCCGTCCGGACGTCGACGGCCGCGCCGGCGTGTTCGTACCGACCGACGAATTCGATCTGGACAATACCACCACCATCCGCAAGGGCGCCGGCGTAGTCGGTTATGGCAATCTGGATGGCTCGCTGACGGTGTACTTCGAAGCCAACCGCTTCGACGATTCGAGCCTGCACAAATGGGAAAACAAGGCGCGCAAGGCCTACGATCGCATGGTGATGGGTTCGCCAACCGTGTCGAAGATCGCCAAGATCGATTCCAAGATGCTGGAACAGGTCGGCGTCATCGACGGCATGGGAATTAACTTGAAGCATCCGGAACGCCTAAGCATGTGGCTGGCGCGCTCGGACTTGTCGGACACGGCGCCGGAACAAAACATCGTGTTGTGGAAAAAATAGGCGGCGCCCGTTTGAAACCCGGGCCGGCATACTCTTGCCGGCCGGGCATGATCTTGCCATAAATATACTCGACGGGCGTTTCTCCTACGCCGTCGCGGACGTCCATCCGATTCACACAGTCATTACTATCTCATATCATTCAAGCACTCCCAGAAACTCTATGGAACATGATATGTCCCACCTTTTTCCCGTCGCTTTCGGCGCATTGCAGCTTGGTTTGGTGGCTGCTGCGACCTATATTCTGTGCTCGGCGCCGCTGCTGCACGAAGCCGTCGTGTTTTTCGCGCACTGAGCCTAGACTAGAAAAACCACTGGCATAACCCGCCCCCGAGCTTGCACCCCGAGAGTAAGGCGCGGGCCTTAACGGTGGCCGTAGCCGCGCCCGCCCCAACCATGATGCCTGCCGCCATGCCGGCCACCGCTCCATCCAAACATGAAGTCCAGTCCGATGCTTACCGGCGGCGTGTAAAAGTACGGCTGTGGCGCATACAGTGGCTGCGGCAAATACACAGTTTGTTGCACATAGACGGGTGCGTTGCCGTAGCTTCGCTGCGGCGCGTACACCGACACGGCCGACACGGTGTGCCATTGGTATGGATCGAAAGGCTCGGCCCAACGGCTTCCGTAATAAGCGGGACCAGGCGGCGCCACAACGCAGCCACCCAGAGCGACGAGCGACACAGCGGCCAGCAGGCTTTTCATGGCAAATTCTCCTATCCTAACAAGCAATACTATAAGAAAAATTTGCCGGACGCCGCACATTTACAGTTGCTTACATTCGACTCTACGCAAGTTTAATGCTTGCGCTTTTGCTTGGCGCCGCCGCCCTTGCCGCCGGACTTGGGCGTGCTGGCCGCTTCCTTACCGCGTTTATCGCTCTTGTCGCTACTGGCGCCCTGCTCCGACCCGCGACTAGCCGCCTCGCCGGCCGATTGCTTGCTCTGGCCGCCGTTCGATTTCTGCTTGTTCATATGACCCCCATCTACGAAGGATATCCCATGCGCCGCCATCATCGCCTTGCGGCGCGCCCTCTTACAAGAGTTAAATATAAGGGATTTCGCAGATGTCGAGCGCACGACCGCTTGCGTCGTAGCGCAGCGCGCACACTTCGAAGCGCACGCCGTAGTCGAACTCAATGCGCTCCACCCGGCCGTACTGCAAGTTCAGCGTACGTTGCTCGTCCTTCTTCCAGCGCAAGGCGGCGATATCGGACGGAATCGCCATCGCCGCGTTAAACGTGCCACGGTGAATCTCCTGGCGCCGGTCGACGTCCAGCGCCAAGCCCAGTTCCAGCGTCACGCCGCCGGGCGCATAGGTGAAACGGTTCAGCTTACGCTGCGCCACCATCACGCCCCAGGCACAGGGCGCCCCGGCCGCCTCGCAATGTTTGATCTGGGCCAGCGGGAAGATTTCAACCTCGCCCTTATGCGCCTTCAAGGGCCAGCTGGAGCGCAGGCCGTCGCGCTTGCCGGTCATTGGATTGATCCAGCTCAAGCTATTCACCATCGAGACGTATTGCTGGTCCTTGGCGGGATCGTGCTCGCTGGGTAACACAGCGCAGGCCGACAGCGTGCATGCCGCAAGCGCGGACGCGGCCAGGGTAACGGTTCTATTCATCATGGCGACCCATTTCAAACGTGGCGCCGGGCGCATCGTGCCGGCGGGATAGATATGGGAAGATAGGGTAACAGATAGTGGCGCGCGGGGAAGCGCGCCATGGAGGCGAGCAGGAAATAAGGCGCCGGGAACGATCAAAGCAAAGCAAGCACGTCGGCGCCCGGGAAATCAGTCCAGCTTCCAGGCGTAGTCCACCTTGGTCCAGCTCTGGTCGGCCTTGCCGTCCTTGCTGCCGGGCTTGAACTTGCAGGCGCTGAGGGCTTTGAGCGCGGCCTTGTCCAAATTCTTGAAGCCGCTGGTTTTCTCCAGCTTCGACTCGACCACGCTGCCGTCGGCGGCGACCAGGAACATCATCGATACCGTGCCCTGCTCCTCGTTCATCAGCGACGCCTTCGGATAGTCGGCCTTGCAATTTTTCGAGTCGAAACTTGCGGATGTGTCGGCGGCCGACGCGGTGCAAGACAAGGACACGAGCAAGGCGGCCATTACACTGGATGTATTCATAGACATTTGTTTCCTCAAGTATTTAATTAAAGCGAACTCTTACTGCTCATGCACGCGCTTTGCTGCCGGTGCTTAGCATTGTTCCCAGTCGTCGCTGCCGGCGCCGGAAGCCGCCCTCTTCGGCCGGGTTGACGGCGCCGCCACCGCCAGCGGTTGGCGGCCGGCCGGCCGGGCCACCGCGCGCAACGCCAGCGGCTTCACCGGCGCGCGCGGCGCCAGCGCCGGCAACGCGGCGCGCACCGCCTCCTCGCCCTCGGCCAGCTTGAAGATGCTGACTACGTTTGCCAGTTCGCAGGCCTGGTCCTGCAAGCTTTGCGCGGCGGCGGCCTGTTCCACCAATGCCGCGTTTTGCTGCGTCATGCTGTCCATGTCGATGATCGACTGATTGACCTGCTCGATGCCGGCGCTCTGCTCCTCGCTGGCGTTGGCGATCTCGCCCATGATGTCGGTGACGCGCCTGACGCTGGCCACCACCTCGCCCATGGTCACGCCGGCCTGGCCAACCAGCCGGGTGCCGCGCTCGACCTTCTCGGCCGAGTCGTCGATTAAAATCTTGATTTCCTTGGCTGCACCGGCGCTGCGCTGCGCCAGGCTGCGCACTTCCGACGCCACCACGGCGAAGCCGCGGCCCTGCTCGCCGGCCCGGGCCGCTTCGACGGCGGCGTTCAGCGCCAGAATATTCGTCTGGAAGGCGATGCCGTCGATGACGCCGATGATGTCGACAATTTTTTTGGCCGAATCGTTGATCGAACTCATCGTGTCGACCACCTGCGACACCACCGAACCGCCCTTCAGCGCCACGTCGGAGGCGGTGGCCGCCAACAGATTGGCTTCGCGGGCGTTGTCGGCGTTTTGCTTCACGGTCGAGGTCAGCTCCTCCATCGCCAGGGCGGTTTTCTCCAGCGAGCTGGCCTGCATTTCGGTGCGCGACGACAAATCGATATTGCCGGCCGCGATTTCACGCGACGCCGTACCGATGGTTTCCGTACCGGCACGCACCTGGCCGACGATGCCCACCAGGCTGTTGCGCATTTCCTTCATTTCCGCCAACAGGCTGGTATTGTCGGCGGCGCGCGTGTCGATCGACACCGACAAATCGCCGTTGGCGATACTGCCGGCGATCGACGCCGTGTAATCGGGTTCGCCGCCCAACTGTTTGAGCAGGCCGCGGGTAATCACCAGCGCCGCCGCGATGCCCAGCGCCACCGCCAGCACGCCCAGCATAATCATGAAGGTGCGCGCGTTGTCGAAGGCGCCGCGGGCGTCGGCCAGCACCTGCTCGTTCAACTTGTCTTCCAGCGCGGCCAACTGTTCCAGCGCCTCCATCCATTTCTTTTGCGGCGGACGGATTTCCTTGATCATGACCTTGGTCGCGTCTTCGGCCTGGTTGGCCAGCCACAACTGCGAGGCCTTGGCGATGGCCGGCATCGCCACGGCCGCGTGCTCCTTGATCGCCGCCAGCAAGGCCTTTTCCTCGGCCGACGCGTGCAGCGCGAACTGCGCCTGCAACTGCTGCTCGGCTTCGTCGTATTTGGCGCTCTGGCCCTTGATGCGCGCCATTTCCGGTTCCATGTCGCCGGCGTCCGTCATCAGCGTCAAAATGCGCAGCGAGGTGATGCGGTCGCTGACATTGGTGCGCATGTCGATGACCAGCCGCGTGACGACGTTGTTCACGCCGACCACGTGGTCGAGCCGGTCCTGGATCTGCGACATACGGTTGATGCCGACGCCCGTCACCGCGATCAACAGCACCAACACCAGTGCGAACCCCAGACCCAGGCGGGTGCCAACCTTCATTTTTGCTAAATTCATTTCGACTCTTCGTAAGTGACACGTGGATAGAATTTGCCCGACGTACGGCTGCGATACAAGACGAAGGCCACGTCTTGCCGGCAATCCGCTTGGCGCATGGTGCGACGCAAGGGCAGCCGGCCAGACGCAGCCTGGGGTACTTGGGACATGCAAAATAGGCGCAACATCCGCATAAAAACCGCGCTGAAATAGCGCTGCATTAAATGAAAACATTGCAAATAATGTTTGTCGTTATTGAATTATAGATGCAAATTTTTCCTGATGGCAAGCACAAAAACATTGGAAAAACGCATACATACTTTCTGCGGAGAAACTGAACCTCCACCGATGCTTGCACGGGAAAAGGCGGAAATACAGGGAATTTATGTGCCGCGGAAAGGCCGGAAACGCGGTAGCCGGCGCAAAGCCAAGCTCGGTGGCGCCGCCGCGCGAACGCGCGCGGGCTGCGCAGTCCCGGGAGCCGGGCCGCGCCGTGATATTTCCTAGATTGTGTCGTTGTGCGTGACGCGGGCGGCCGCCTCCAGCAACAGATTGGCGTCGCCGCTGGCGAGCTTTTTTGAGTCCGACATAGTTTGCCGGTAAGCGCGCGCGCCGGCCAAGCCCTGCATCAAGCCCAGCATGTGGCGCGTAATGCTGTTGAGCCTCAAGCCGCGGCTGTCCTCCTTGGCCAACTGCGCCTGGATGTACGGAATCATCGCCGCCAGCACTTCCTCGCGCGTCTTGGTCGGCCTCTCGTCGCCGTAGTAGCGTTGGTCGAACTGCGCCATCGAATACGGATTGTGATACGCCTCGCGTCCCAGCATCACGCCGTCGACGTGCTGCAAGTGTAAATCGATTTCCTCGGTGGTTTTGATGGCGCCGTTGATGATGAATTCGAGGTCCGGGAAATCGCGCTTCAACTGGTAGGCGAAGTCGTACTTCAACGGCGGAATCTCGCGGTTTTCCTTCGGCGTCAAGCCCTTCAGGATGGCGTTGCGGGCGTGCACGATAAACGTCGTGCAACCGGCTGCGGCCACCGTGCCGACGAAGTCGCGCACGAAATCATAGGACTCGAACTGGTCGATACCGACGCGGTGCTTGACGGTGACGTCGATGCTCACGGCGTCGCGCATCGCCTTCACGCAGTCCGCCACCAGTTGCGGCTCGGCCATCAGGCAGGCGCCGAACGCGCCCTTCTGCACCCGCTCCGACGGGCAACCGCAATTCAGGTTGATCTCGTCGTAACCCCACTGCTGGCCCAGCTTGGCGCTGGTGGCCAGGTCGGCCGGATCGCTGCCGCCCAGTTGCAGCGCGACCGGATG
This sequence comes from Janthinobacterium sp. CG_23.3, assembly GCF_046115965.1. NCBI lineage: Bacteria > Pseudomonadati > Pseudomonadota > Betaproteobacteria > Burkholderiales > Oxalobacteraceae > Janthinobacterium > Janthinobacterium sp. CG_23.3. Next base: position 43,230 of record NZ_JBJXIB010000006.1, read on the forward strand.
CTCCTCGTCGTTGAACTGCAAATGGCGCGCCACGTCGCCGTGCACCAGCGCGCCGGTGGTCACCATCTCGGTGTACAACCAGGTGTGGCGCGTAATCTGGCGGTGGAACAGGCGGCAATGGCGGTCGCTCCAGTCCATCATCGGAGCGACGGAGATGCGGCGGGAAGGCAGGATACGGGAGGTCACAATACACTCACTACAAAAAAGGGTGGTACAACGTCAAACCCGCTGCCCCGCAAGGCCGTTGAGGCAATGCGGGAACAGCGGGCTGGAATTCCCGGGGCAAGCCCCGGGACGGCAGACAAAGGCGATTAGCCTTCGCGCGAGCTACGCTTGCGCTCGTTCTCTTTCAAGAAACGCTTACGCAGACGGATGCTCTTCGGCGTGATTTCAACCAGCTCATCGTCGGCGATGAATTCAACCGCGTATTCCAGCGACATTTGAACCGGTGGCACCAGGCGCACCGCTTCGTCGGTACCGGACGAACGCACGTTGGTCAATTGCTTGCCCTTGATCGGGTTGACGACCAGATCGTTGTCGCGCGAGTGGATACCGATGATCATGCCTTCGTAGACTGGGTCGTTGTGGACCACGAACATACGGCCGCGGTCTTGCAGTTTCCAGATGGCGTAGGCAACGGCGGCGCCGTCGTCTTGGGAGATCAGCACGCCGTTGCGACGGCCGGCCATTTCGCCCTTGTTATTGTCGACCGGTGCGTACTCGTCGAAAATGTGGCTCATCAAGCCGGTACCGCGGGTCAGGGTCATGAATTCGCCCTGGAAGCCGATCAGGCCACGCGCAGGGATACGGTATTCCAGGCGAACGCGGCCTTTGGCATCCGATTCCATGTTCTGCAGATCGCCGCGACGACGACCCAGTTCTTCCATGACGCCGCCCTGGTTGGCTTCTTCGACGTCAACCGACAGCAGTTCGAACGGCTCGTGGCGCACGCCGTCGACCATTTTGTACACAACGCGCGGACGCGATACGGCCATCTCGAAACCTTCGCGACGCATGTTTTCGATCAGAATCGTCAGATGCAATTCGCCGCGGCCGGACACTTCGAAAATCGTGTCGTCGTCGGTTGGCGCGACGCGCAAGGCGACGTTGGCTTTCAATTCGCGGTCCAGACGGTCGCGCAATTGACGGCTAGTAACGAACTTGCCTTCGCGGCCGGCCAGTGGCGAGTTGTTGACCATGAAGTTCATCGTCAGCGTCGGCTCGTCGACGGTCAGCATTTCCAGCGCGTCTGGTTTTTCAGGTGCGCAGATGGTCGAACCGATACCGATTTCTTCGATACCGTTGATCAGCACGATGTCGCCGGCGACGGCTTCGTCAACGATCACGCGGTCCAGGCCCTTGAAGTTCAGAACCTGGTTGATGCGTGCCTTGATCGGGGTCGAATCCGGACCGTTCATGACGATCACGTCTTGCAGCGCGCGAACGCGGCCGCGGGTGATGCGGCCAATACCGATTTTGCCGACGTAGGACGAATAGTCCAGCGAAGTGATCTGGAATTGCAGAGGACCGTCTTGGTCGTCTTCGCGGGCTGGAACGTGCTTCAGGATGGCTTCGAACAGCGGCGTCATGTCGCCTTCGCGCACTTCCGAATCCAGGCTGGCGTAGCCGTTCAGGGCCGAAGCGAACACCACTGGGAAGTCCAGCTGCTCTTCGGTCGCGCCCAGTTTGTCGAACAGTTCGAACGTGGCGTTGATGGCCCACTCCGGACGCGCGCCTGGACGGTCGATTTTATTGATGACGACGATAGGCTTCAGACCCAACGCCAGCGCTTTGCGCGTGACGAAACGGGTTTGCGGCATCGGGCCTTCTTGGGCATCGACCAGCAACAGAACCGAGTCAACCATCGACAGCACGCGTTCGACTTCGCCGCCGAAGTCGGCATGGCCCGGGGTGTCGACGATGTTGATGTGGGTGCCTTGATACTCAACCGCGCAGTTCTTCGACAAAATCGTAATGCCGCGTTCTTTTTCGAGGTCGTTCGAATCCATGACACGTGCGTCAACCTGCTGGTTGTCGCGGAAAGTTCCGGACTGACGCAGCAGCTTGTCGACGAGAGTAGTTTTGCCGTGGTCAACGTGGGCGATGATGGCGATGTTACGAATTGCGCGTTTTGTATTTGACATGGTCGTAGTGTTTGCTGAAAAACTGCGGGGTGTGTACGGGTGTGTACGTAGAGCGAGCTGCTTGCCTAATTCCGGAACCGCGTAGTATAGCATGATGTGCCGCAACGCCCTTTCAACTTTCAAGAATCGCGTGCAAATAGGTACAAAAAAGCGCGGCGCGGCGTGATGCCCTTGCCTTACGCGGCTTCGGAAACCCAATGCCGCCAAGGCAAGCTTCCGTAGGTCGGCTTAGCCGGAACGGCGTAAGCCGACCTACGAAATACTTTACTGGTGGGCGGTGGCGATCAGGCGCTCGGGCGCCAATATCGCGTATTCCTGCATGTTGCCGGTGCCAAGCAGGCGCGGCGCGTCACCCCGCTCGTAGACGCGCACGCGGCCCAGTTCAGCCGGTACGCTCACCGCTTCCTCTTTGCCCAGCGCCAGGCGCTGGCCTTGCAGGAAGCGCGCGGCCAGCTCCGCCGTCAACATGACGGCCGGGAACGACGACAGCAGCGCGTCGACCGGCGCGAGCAGGCCCAACGGCGCGGCGTGGGCGATCAGCGCGTCCAGCGTGATGATGTTGTCCATCGTCAGCGCGCCGACTTGCGTGCGGCGCAGCGCGTTCAGATGGGCGCCGCAGCCGAGCGCGTTGCCGATGTCTTCGCCCAGCACGCGGATGTAGGTGCCTTTGCTGCAGGTCACCGACAATTTCAGGAACGGCGCCTGGTAGTCGAGCAATTCGAGCTTGTGGATCGTCACCGGGCGCGCCTCGCGCTCCAGCGTGATGCCGGCGCGCGCGTATTCGTACAGCGGCTTGCCGTCGCGCTTCAAGGCCGAGTACATCGGCGGCGTCTGCCATATCGGCCCGCGGAAACGTGCCAGCACGGCTTCGATCTGCTCGCGCGTGACGTCGACCGGACGTTCTTCGATGACGTCGCCCTCGGTGTCGCCGGTGTCGGTGTTCTGTCCCAGGTGCACCAGGGTTTCGTAGGTCTTGTCCGCTTCCAGCAAGTCTTGCGAGAACTTGGTCGCCTCGCCGAAGCACAACGGCAGCAAACCCGTGGCGAACGGGTCGAGCGTGCCGGTGTGGCCGGCCTTCTTGGCGTTGAGCACGCGCTTGGCCTTGATCAGCGCGTCGTTGCTGGAAAAGCCGACCGGCTTGTCGAGCAGCAGCACGCCGTCGACCAGGTCGCGGATCTTTTTAGGGGAAGTAGCTTTCATGGCGCCCGGCGCTTACTCTGCGTCCGCCGCCTTGGCGCCGTCGGCCGCTTCCGGCTTAAGCTCAGGCTTTACATCCGGCTCGGCGTCGGCCGCGCGCACCGAGTTGGCCTTGTCGATCAGCAGCGACATTTCCATGCCGCGCGAGGTCGACGAGTCGTACACGAAATGCAAGGCCGGCAGCGTGTGGATGTGCAGGCGCTTGCCCAACTGGCCACGGACGTAGCCGGCGGCGGCGGCCAGGCCTTCAACGGTGTTCTTGATGTCTTCCTTGCCGTCCTTGAGCATCGTGAAAAACACTTTCGCGTGCGCGTAGTCGGGCGTGATCTGCACTTCGGTGACGGTGATCATGCCGACGCGCGGGTCTTTCAAGTCGTAGGCGAGGATTTCGGCCAGGTCGCGCTGGATCTGGTCGGCCACGCGCAAGCCGCGGGCTGGCATGGTTTTGCTATGTTTGGCCATGATAATGACTGCTTTCTAAAGTGCCGCAGGGCGCAGTCGCTGTGGCGGGTTGCCGCCAAGCTCGTGCGCCCTACGTGTTTGCGCGGGCCAGAATAGGCCCGCACCAAGCGTGCTATTACAGTGTGCGGGCGATTTCCTGCACTTCGAACACTTCCAGAACGTCGCCGATTTCGATGTCGTTGTAGCCTTTGAGCGACAAACCGCACTCGAAGCCCGAACGCACTTCTTTCGCGTCGTCCTTGAAACGTTTCAGCGAGTCGATCTCGCCGGTCCAGGTGACGATGTTGTTGCGCAACAAACGTACCGAGGAACCGCGCTTGACCACGCCGTCGGTGACCAGGCAACCGGCAATCGCGCCCACTTTCGAGACCAGGATAACTTGGCGGATCTCGACTTGGCCGATGACGCTTTCGCGCTTCTCCGGCGACAACATACCCGACAAGGCGGAACGAATTTCGTCGATCGCGTCGTAGATGATGTTGTAGTAGCGGATGTCGACGCCGTTCGACTCGGCCAGTTTGCGCGCTTGCGCGTCGGCACGGGCGTTGAAGCCAATGATGACCGCTTTCGAGGCAACCGCCAAGTTGACGTCCGATTCCGTGATACCGCCGACCGCCGCGTGCACCACCTGAACCCGGACTTCCGAGGTCGACAGTTTTTGCAGCGATTGCACCAGCGCCTCTTGCGAACCCTGCACGTCGGTCTTGATGATCAACGGCAGGTTTTTGACTTCGCCCTCGGCCATCTGGTCGAACATGTTTTCCAGCTTCGACGCTTGCTGCTTGGCCAGTTTGACGTCGCGGAACTTACCTTGACGGAACAAACCGATTTCGCGCGCTTTGCGCTCGTCAGCCATCACAACCACTTCTTCACCGGCGACCGGTACTTCGGTCAGGCCCTGGATCTCGACCGGAATCGACGGACCGGCTTCGGCGATGCTCTTGCCGTTTTCGTCCAGCATGGCGCGCACGCGGCCATACGAGGAACCCGCCAGCACGACGTCGCCGCGCTTCAGGGTACCGGACTGCACCAGGATCGTCGCAACCGGGCCCTTGCCCTTGTCGAGGCGGGCTTCGACCACCAGGCCACGGGCCGGCGCGTCGATTGGCGCCGTCAATTCCAGCACCTCCGCTTGCAACAGCACTTGCTCGAGCAGCTCGTCGATACCGGCGCCGGTTTTCGCCGACACCAGGCAGAACGGCGATTCGCCGCCGTATTCTTCCGGCACCACTTGTTCGGCAACCAGTTCCTGCTTGACGCGGTCCAGGTTCGAACCGGGCTTGTCGATCTTGTTGATCGCCACGACCAGCGGCACGCCGGCGGCTTTCGCGTGGGCGATCGCCTCCTTGGTTTGCGGCATCACGCCATCGTCGGCGGCAACCACCAGAATCACGATGTCGGTTGCCTTCGCGCCACGGGCACGCATCGCCGTAAAGGCTTCATGGCCAGGGGTATCCAGGAAGGTGATCGTGCCGCGCGGCGTTTCAACGTGGTACGCACCAATGTGCTGGGTAATCCCGCCCGCTTCGCCGGAGGCGACCTTGGCGCGACGGATGTAATCGAGCAGCGAGGTCTTACCATGGTCGACGTGACCCATGACGGTGACGACCGGCGCGCGCGGCTTCAGTTCGAAGTGGGCGTGCTCGCCGATATCGGCCAGCAGCGCTTCAGGATCGTCTTGCTCGGCGGCAAACGCCTTGTGGCCCATTTCTTCCACCAAAATCATGGCGGTTTCCTGGTCCAGCACCTGGTTGATGGTGCACATCTGGCCGAGCTTCATCAAATGCTTGATGACTTCGGAAGCCTTGACCGACATCTTGTGGGCCAGTTCGGCGACGGTAATCGTCTCCGGCACGTGGACGTCCTTGATGACGGCTTCGGTAGGCGCCTGGAAATTCGTTTCGCGGTCGTCGTGGTGCGAAGGGCGACGGCCCTTGGCACCGCCACGCCAGCCGTCGCGGCCGGACGGGCCGCTGTTGCCGCGCGGTTTGGGACCACCGGTGGTGCCGCGTTTTTTCGCGTCGTCCGACCAGGTCGAGGACACGTTCGCCGATTTGATCGACTTCTTGTCCGCGACAACCGGCTTCTTGTCGCCAGGCTTGTCGCCCGGTTTCTTGTCGGCTGGTTTGTGCAGCGTGCCTTCAGGCGGTTTCGGCTTGACGGCGGCCACCACGGGCACCGGCTCCGGCGCCTTGATGGCGCGGCGCGGCGCGTTCATCATCGCTTTGATCTGGGCGACTTCGTCCGCCACGGCCTTGCGGGCGCGGTCGGTCGCTTCGGCCTTGTCGGCGGCTTCTTTCGCGGCGACGGCGGCTTTTTTCTTCGCTTCGTCGGCGGCGGCTTTTTTCTTCTCTTCGGCGACGGCGTCGTCGGCGACGGCAGGCGCGCCGGCGGCGACCGCGGTCGCTGCCTTGGCGGCGGCTTTCTTCGCTTCGGCGTCGGCTTCGCGCTTGGCGCTCAGCTCGGCCGCTTGCGTGGCTTTCGCTTGCGCTTCCTTCTCGGCGTCGAGCTTGGCCAGGCGCTCTTGCTTCTCGCGCAGGTCAGCTTCCTGACGCGCGATCAGCTCGACCTGGCGGCGCGCCTCGTCTTCGCGGCGCGCCACTTCGGCGGCGTCGATCACCGGCGCGGCCGGGGCGGCAGCCTCGACCACCGGTGCCGGCACGTCGTCGCGTTGCACGAAGGTGCGTACCTTCTTGACGGCTACCTGGATCGTGCGCGACTTGCCCGTGGAGTCGGCTTGCTTGATCTCGGTGGTTTCCTTGCGCGTCAGCGTGATTTTCTTTTTCTCAGTGTCTGCCACTGCGCCGTGCGTGCGGCGCAGGTGATCCAAAAGCTTGTCCTTATCATCTTTCGACAATGGATCTGACGTCGAACTTTTCTCGACGCCGGCAGAACGCAGCTGCGTCAGCAGCAAATCTGCAGGCATCTTCAGTTCGGTGGCAAATTGGGCTACGTTGTTACTCGCCATTCAGTCCTCTTTTCTATGTGTCGCGGAGATGATAAAGATACTCAAATTAAGCCTTTGCGGATTCGGCCAGACTCCATGCCTTGGCCTGGAGGGCCTTGGCACGATCGTCGTATTTCGAGTCAACCAACTTCATCTCATCGTCGGTCACATCTTTAAATTCACTTGTAATCAGTTCACGCGCACGGTCCGCGGACAAGGCCAGGATTGCGCCGAACTCGTCGTATGCCAGTGCTGCAAATGCTTCAACGGTCTTGATACCAGCCAGACCCAGCTTGCCGGCGGTGATGCGGTCCATGCTTTCCAGACCAACCAACGCCTCGTCCATGCCTTCCAGACCTTCTTCCGAGGCAATCGCCTCGGTCACCAGCGCATCGCGCGCCCGGGTCCGCAATTCATTGACGGTATCTTCGTCAAACGATTCGATTTCCAGCATTTCGGAAATTGGCACGTAGGCGATTTCTTCCAGACTGGCGAAACCTTCCTCCACCAGAATGTCGGCCACTTCCTGGTCAACATCGAGCTTTTCCATGAACAGGATGCGCACGGCAGCCGTTTCCTGGGCCGACTTGTCGGCCGATTCCTCGGCCGTCATGATGTTGATCTTCCAACCGGTCAGTTCGGCGGCCAGGCGCACGTTCTGGCCGGAGCGGCCGATCGCGATCGCCAGGTTTTCCTCGTCGACGACCACGTCCATCGCGTGTTTTTCTTCATCGACCATGATCGAGGACACGTTGGCCGGGGCCAGCGCGCCGATGACGAACTGGGCCGGATCTTCCGACCACAACACGATATCGACACGTTCGCCGCCCAGCTCGCCGGTGACGGCCTGGACGCGGGAACCGCGCATGCCGACGCAGGTGCCGATGGGATCGATGCGCTTGTCGGCCGTGTAGACGGCGATCTTGGCGCGCACGCCGGCGTCGCGGGCGGCGGATTTAATCTCCAGCATGCCCTGCTCGATTTCCGGCACTTCCAGTTCGAACAGCTTCATGATGAAGTCCGGCGCGGTGCGCGACAGAATCACCTGCGGCCCGCGCATATTGCGGTCGATGCGCAGGATGAAGGCGCGAACGCGGTCACCGATACGCAGATTCTCTTTCGGAATCATCTGGTCGCGCGGCAGGCGCGCTTCGATCTTGCCCGACTCGACGATCGCGTCGCCGCGTTCCATGCGCTTGATGGTGCCGGTCACGAGCGCGTCGCCGCGTTCGAGGAAGTCGACCAGGATCTGTTCGCGCTCGGCGTCACGCACGCGCTGCAAGACCACCTGTTTGGTGTCCTGGGCGAAGCGGCGGCCGAATTCGACGGACTCGATCGGTTCTTCAATATGGTCGTCTACTTCGATGTCGGGAATTTGTTCCTTGGCTTCGAAATGGAGGATCTCCTGGTCCGGCAGTTGCAGGCCGGCCTCGTCGGGCACGACGTGCCAGCGACGGAACGATTCAAACACACCCGAGTCGCGATCGATCGAGACGCGAATGTCGACCTCGCCCTCGTAGCGTTTTTTCGTGGCTTGCGCCAGCGCGAATTCCAGCGCTCCGAATACGACATCCTTGTCGACATTTTTTTCACGCGCCAGCGCGTCAACCAATAATAAAACTTCGCGACTCATGCTTTGCGACTCCTAAAATCCACCTGCGGCACCAAACGTGCCTTATCCACATCGGCGAGCGTAAACTCCAACATCGCCGGACCATCCTTACCTTCAAATTCTAACGACAATTTATCGCCCACGGGTTCTTGCAAGATCCCCTGGAACGACTTCCGGTTGTTCGTACCCGGCATGGCAACCGTCAGCTTGACGATGATTTCGTAACCGGCGAAGCGCACGAAATCTTCCAGCTTGCGCACCGGGCGGTCTAAGCCCGGGGAAGAAATTTCAAGGCGCTCGTACGGCACGTTTTCAACCGTCAGCACATGCGACAACTGGTGACTGACCGTGGCGCAATCCTCGACCGTGATCGGGCCTTTTTCGGCCGCGTCGGCGGCGGTGAAATCGATAAACACGCGCAGCACGCCGCGCTCGGCTCGTTCGACATCAACCAGCTCGTAGCCCAGTCCTGTAACTGTCGTTTCTATTAATCCCAAACGCTGCAAGTCATTCTCCAGATCATAGCCGTTATCTTATCAAACAGACCATCACAAACGGTTCAACAAAAAAAAAATGGGCATCTGCCCACCTTCTTGTATTTCCCCAACCAGATGAAAGCACTCTCCGCCACGCTACTTTGCGGAGAACTTTTATTAGGCTGCAGATTATAACCCCTTCTGGAGCGCGAAGCAATCCCGCGCACTCCGTCCAGGGCATTCATACAACACCGACGAAGATGTCAACCGCGCGGCCGCGAGCCGCGCCGGCGCTGCCTTTACGGCTTGCGCGAACCGCGTTTCATGCCCTGGTCCATGCCGCCGCGATTGTGATCCATGCCGCCGCGGGGCTGGCCGGAACGGGCCTGGCCGGCGCCGGCGCCGCCGCGGCGCGGACCGGTGTTGGCGAAACCAAACGTCGTTTGCAGCGGATCAGGCTGGCGGGTGCGCTGTGGCGCGCGGCCTTCGCCGGCGCGGCCTTCGCCGGCGCGGCCTTCGCTTGGACGACCCTCGCCGCCTGGACGACCCTGCCCTTGCGGACGGCCCTGGCCCTGCGCACGAGCCTGGCCCTGGCCTTCAAACGCGGCCGCCGAGGAACGCGGCTGGCCGGCGAACTGGCCCGACGACTGGCCGCGGCCCGGACCGCGGCTTTCGCCACCCGGACGGCCCATGCCGGCGCCCATGCCACCCTGGCCGCCCGGACGACCCTGGCCGCCCGGACGGCCGGAACCCTGGAACTGGCCCTGCGGCTGGCCGCGGCCGACGCCACGCCCGGTCGACGGGTAGGGATCGGCGTTGCGGTTGCTGGCGTCGATGCGGTTGCCGTTCGGCTCGTCCGATTCGCGCGCCGGGCGCCCCTTGGCGGCGGCGGCGGCGCGTGGATCGCCCGATGCCGGCATCTTTTTCTCGATACCGTAGGCGGTGAGCAGATCGCGCACCGTGTTTTCTTCCATTTCTTCCCAACGGCCGCGTTTCAAGTTGCTAGGCAAGGTCATCGCGCCGTAACGGGTACGGATCAGGCGCGACACGGTCAGGCCGATCGCTTCGAACATGCGCCGCACTTCGCGGTTACGGCCTTCGCCGATGATGACGCGATACCACTTGTTGATGCCTTCGCCGCCGCCGTCGGCGATCTTCGAGAAGTTCGCCGGACCGTCTTCCAGCTCGACGCCGGCCAGCAGCTTCTGGCGCATGCCCTCTTCCAGCTCGCCCAGCGTGCGCACCGCGTATTCGCGGTCGATGCCGTAGCGCGGGTGCATCAGACGGTTGGCCAGGTCACCCGAGGTGGTAAACAGCAGCAGGCCCTCGGTGTTGAAATCGAGGCGGCCGACGGCCAGCCACTTGCCGGCCTTCATGGTCGGCAGGCGGTCGAACACCGACGGACGGCCGTCCGGATCGTCGTGGCTGACGATTTCGCCGGCCGGCTTGTGGTACACCAGCACGCGTGGCGGCTTCTTGCTGACGCGGCGCTGGATCAATTTACCGTTGATGCGCACGTGGTCGGTGGGCAGGATGCGCTGGCCGATATGGGCCGGCTCGCCGTTGACCGACACGCGGCCCGACATGATCAAGTCTTCCATGTCGCGGCGCGAACCGAGACCGGCCTCGGCCAGCACCTTGTGCAGCTTCGGCGCGTCGTCGTCCGAGGTCAGGTCGCGGCGCACCAGCGCTTTTTGCGGCTGGCGGCCCTTGGCCGGCTCGTCGCTGTCGAAGGCGTCCGAGGTGACGAAGGAAAACACGTCGTCGGCGTCGCTAGGCTTGGCCTGGCCGGCGTCGCGGCCCTTGCCCTTGTTGCCCTTGCCTTTGCCGGCGTTCTTGCCGGCGCCGCGCACGTCGTTGCGCGCCGCGCGCTCCTGGCGGGTCGGGGCGACGACATTGCCTTCGGCGTCGAGCGTTTCCAGCAGCGGCGCCGGTTGCGCCGCGTCGAGCGGCTGGGCGTTGCGCGGCAGATTGATGCGCGGCGCGCGGTCGGCTTGCTCGGCGCGCATCTGGCGCGGGCCGCGCGGGGCGCGCTCCTGGCGCTCCTGGCGCGGCGCGGCGTCGGCGACAGCCGCTTCGGCGGCTTCGGCGGCGACTTCGATTTTCTTGGCTTCGCGGGCCGGGCGCGGACGCGGGGCCGGCGCGGCGGGTGCGCCGGCGGTTTCGGCGTCGGGCTGGGCGGCCTTGGCGGCCGGCTTGGCGCGCGGTTTTTTCACAGGCGCGACGGCGTCGGCGGCGCCCGCGTCGGCGCTGGCCGCTTCCACCACGCCGGCGTCGGCTTTGGCGCGGCGCTTCGGTTTGGCGGGCGCGTCGCCGGCCAGGGCCGCGGCGGCGGCGTCGGCTTCGATCTGCGCCTTGGTGCGTCGCTTCGGCTTGGCAACAACGTCTGCGGCGCCATCGGCGGCACCCATCACGGCGTTGGTAACTGTCTCGGGAGTGTTCGGATTAGTCATTATTAGTTTCTTGGTTGTGCTGACCTGGCGCAGCGTCAACCGTTAATTCTGGCGCAGGGTCGTGAGTGAAGGCTTCATCAGCTGAAGCATCGGGGCCGGCATCAGGGCTTGCTGTCACATCTGTCACAGCCGTATTGCTACCTGCACCACCTTGTATTACAGCGTCTTTCATTGCGGCGTCGCGTACCGCGGCGTCGTGTATTGCAGCGTCGCGTATTGCAGCGGCGATAGCGTCGGCGTCGCTCATTGGAACCTCGCGCGGCGTCGCCTTTTCAAACACCGCGACGTCGTGCGTCGCAGTCTTATCGACTTTGACAGCGTCGTTGGTCGCCGCCTTATCAAAATTCTCTTGCAGGGCGGCCTCCAGGGCCTCCATCTCCAGCCCGCTGCCGCCCATCTCGCTGATGTGCTGCAACGGCGGCAACTGGGACAGCGAATTCAAACCCAGGTCTTCCAAAAACTGCTTGGTGGTGGCCAGCAAGGCCGGCCGCCCCACCACGTCGCGGTAACCGATGGCATCGACCCAGCCGCGGTCTTCCAGCATCTTGATCGTCTGCGAATTGACGGCGACGCCGCGAATCTCCTCGATGTCGCCGCGCGTCACCGGCTGGCGATAGGCAATGATGGCCAGCGTCTCCAGCGTCGCCCGGGAATACTTCGGCGGACGCTCCGGCGTCATGCGGTCCAGATACATCTTCATTTCCGGGCGGCTTTGAAAACGCCAGCCCGAGGCCAGGCTCACCACTTCGATACCCTTGCCGGCCCAATCGCGGCGCAACTCCTCCAGCAACTGCTTGATGGTGTCGGCGCCCACCCCCACGCCGCGCGCACGACCACTGTCATCGGCGTCGACAAACAGCTTTTTCAGGCTGTGGATCGACAAGGACTCGCGCGCGCACAGCAAAGCGGTTTCGAGGACTTTTTTCGCCTCAATTGTATTCATAGCAACTCTGTGCGGATGTGTATTGCAAATCGTATGCAAAGAAAGAAATCAAAACAAATCATCTCAACGAAAACAGGACACTGGCATCGGAGGACGCCGCCTTGCTGGATTGCTCGTTGAAGCTGTTTTCCGACGCCCTGGCCGATGCGCGCAGAGCGGGACTGTTACAGAAGGAGAGTAGTACCCTGCCAACTACGGCCCGGATTCTATTGAATCAGTGCTGGGCCGTTGATTTCAAAGTGGAACGCGATCTCGCTCCGCGATGTTCAGGCAAGTGCGAACGAGAGACGCAATTTCATCCAACGACGCCAATTGTACCTGATAAAAGCGGAGAAAGCGCAAAAACGGGTAAACGCTTGCCGGGGACGACCTCAGCCGCCGGCCAGTTTTTCCGACAAGATAGCCGATGTCCCAAGGAAGGCGGGGTATTGCGCGGTGATAACAAAGGTTGGTACCTGCGAAAGATATTTCACGAAGCGGCCTTTTTGCTGGAAACGGGCGCGGAAGCTGGAGCGGTCGAAGCGCTCGCCCAGCCGCGGCACGATGCCGCCGCCTATATAGATACCGCCGTGCGCGCCCAAGGTCACGGCGATGTTGCCGCAGACGGTGCCGAGCATGCCGCAGAACGCCTCGATGACGTCGTCGCACAGCGCCGACTCGCCGGCCAACGCGCGCCGGGTGATCTCGGCCGCGCCGATCGCCTCGGCGGCGACGCCGGCGCGGTCGGCCAGCGCCCGGTAGATCAACTCCAGGCCGACGCCGGACATCAGGCGTTCGGCCGAGACGTGCTCGAACTCGCGCCAGGCGAATTGCAAAATGGCGATCTCGGTCTGGTTAACCGGCGAAAAGCTGACATGGCCGCCCTCGCTTTGCAGCGCGCTCCAGTAACCGTGCGACGGGATCAGGCCGGACACGCCCAGGCCTGTGCCGGGGCCGATCAGGCCCAGCGCGGCGTCGGCGCGCGCCTCGCCGGAACCGACCTGGCGCTTGTCGGCGGCCGACAAATGCGGCAGCGAGCGCGCCAGCGCGGTGAAATCGTTGACCACGACGAAGTTGTCGAAACCGCACTCCAGGCGCATCGCCTCGATCGAGAACGACCAGTGGTGGTTGGTCATCTGCAAAAAGTCGCCGTCGACCGGATTGGCGATGGCCACCGCCGCGTTGCGCACCGCGGCGCCACCGGCGGCGGCCACCTCCGGCGACGCCAAATATGCCTTGAGCGCGTCCGTCAGGCTCGCGTAGTTGGCGCACGGCAGTACGACCACCAAACCGATGTCGCCCGGCGCCGTCTCCAGCGCGAAACGGGCATTGGTGCCGCCAACATCCGCCAACAGGCGCGGACCATCGATGAAGGTGGAAGGCGAAGTATGCAAGGCGGAGTTGGACTGAGCGCTCATGATGTCAATTAAGAAGTGGGAAGCCAAGCTTAATGGATTTCTTGGTAACGACGCAAGCTATCTTTGTAGTTTTAGTACATATCATGGCCGTAGCCGCCAAAAACACGACAAAACTACGTTGATATGTCAGTAGTAAAACTACCAAAAACTAAATATTCAGCGACGCCGAAGGCTGGGGCCAGACCCTAGGGGTCTGACCCCGGCCTTTGCGCTTGGTTTCAAATGAGCTTAGCGGGATAGCGAACGAGGTGGCGCGCGCCGGGCGCCGCCAAGGATGCCGCTGGCGCGATTTTAGTAGGTCGGGTTAGCCCGACTGGGCGTAAGCCGGCTGGCGTCGGCAGCGGCTCGGCGTCGGATTACGCGACGCTAATCCGACCTACGCGGCAGCCGGGTCTGGCCCCGGTTGCCTCAAGCCGCCGCGTTGACCGCGGCGCCCTGCGGCCGGAACGCCGCGTTCCACGCGTCCAGCCCGCCCTGCAGCGGTTTGGCGCGGTGGTAACCATGGGCGTGCAATTGCTGGGCGACATGGGCGGCCGTCACGTCGTTGGGGCAACTGCAATACACGACGATGTGGCGATCCTTCGACAGCGCGCCGATCGCCTTGCTCGGCTCGCCGCCACTGAACAACAGCGCGCCGGGCGCGGCCGGGTCCAGCGTTTGCGCCGTGGCGCTGCGGGCGTCCACCAGCACCGGCTCGAGGCCGTCGTCGACCAGTTTGCGCAATGCGTCGACGCTGACGCGCTCGCCTTGCATCTTGCGCTGGAAACGCTTGCGCTCGACATACTTAAAGCAGACGAACAGCGCCAGCAGGCAGACCAGCACGATCAGCGCGGTCGTGCCCATGGTGCCGAGCGTTTCAAGCACCTCGTCGACGCTGGTGTGGAAATACGCGCCGAGGGCAATGCCGGTGCCGCTCCACAGCAGCGCGCCCAGCACGCTGAAGCCGAGGAAAGTGGCGTCGCCGGTGCCCATCGCGCCGGCCAGCGGCGGCGCGATCGTGCTAAAGCCGGGGACGAACTTGGCCACGATCAAGCCCTTCGGACCCCAGCGGCCGAAACTGTCCTCGGTCTGGCTGACGCAATAGTCGGGCGACAGGGATATGCGGCACAGTAGCTTGAGGATGCGCTTGCCGTAATGGCGTCCGGCGCGGAACCAGAAATAGTCGCTGATCAGGCACGCCGCGACGCTCAGGGCGAGCACCGCCGGCCAACTGCCGTCGCCGTCGACGACCAGCGCGCCGGAGACGATCAGGATGGGAAAGGCTGGAATGGGCAAGCCGAATTGCTGGACCAGCACCACGGCGAACACGATGAACAAACCGTATTCTTGCAACAGGGAGATTAAGGTCGACATAGCGTCATGATAGCCGAAAAATATGTCGAAGCCGAGGCTGCCGGCCACTCCCTTTGATATGGCCGGCAGCCCGGGGTGACGCCCTTGGTGCTAATTACGCCGGCACGCCGCGCGGAATGGCGCTGAGCAGGGTCTTTGTGTACGGGTGCACCGGGTTGCGGTACAACTCGTCCGAATTGGCCATTTCCACCACTTGCCCCTTGTGCATCACCATCACCTGGTCGGCCATGTATTTCACCACCGACAGGTCGTGCGAGATGAAGATGTAACTCATGCCGAATTCGTCCTGCAAGTCTTGCAGCAGGTTCAGCACCTGCGCCTGCACCGACACGTCCAGCGCCGACACCGATTCGTCGCACACCAGGATTTCCGGCTGCATCGTCAGGCAGCGCGCAATGGCGATGCGCTGCCGCTGGCCGCCGGAAAACTCGTGCGGGTAGCGCTGGAAGGCTTGCGCCGGCAAGCCGACCTTTTCCAGCAGCCAATAGGCTTTCTCGGTGCGTTCCTTGTCCGTGGCGCCGATCTTGTGGATGCGCATCGGCTCCAGCAGGATCTGCCCGACCGTGAAGCGCGGGTTCAGCGAGGCGTACGGGTTCTGGAAAATGATCTGGATGCGCCGCTTGTACGGCAGGTATTCCTTGGCCGGCATGGCGATCAGGTCCTTGCCCTCGAACAGCGCGGTGCCACCGGTGGCCTGGTGCAGGCGCAGCAAAGTCAGGCCGACCGTGGTCTTGCCCGAGCCGGACTCGCCGACCACGCCCAGGGTTTTGCCGCGGGGCAGGTTGAACGAGACGTCCTTGACGGCCTGGAACTCGCGCTTGCCGAACAGCCCTTCGCGCAGGTAAAAACTCTTGCTGAGGTTTTTCACCACCAGCACGTTGTCCTCGCCGTCGACGTAGCCGCGGCTGCGCTGCTTGACCTCGACGCCGGGCGCGGCCGCGCCGCTGATGTAGTCGTCGATCACCGGCAGGCGCCACGGCCGCTGCTCCAGCGACGGCCGGCAGTGCAGCAACGCCTTGGTATAGGCGTCCCGCGGGTCGCTGAACACGGCGCCGGTGGCGCCGGTCTCGCGCACGTCGCCGTGGCGCATGACGATGACGTGGTCGGCGATCTCGCCCACCAGGCCCAGGTCGTGGGTGATGAACAGCACCGACATCTGGTGTTTCTTTTGCAGCTTGGCGATCAGTTCCATGATCTGCTTCTGGATCGTCACGTCGAGCGCGGTGGTGGGCTCGTCGGCGATCAGCAGTTTCGGCTCGCAGGCGATGGCCATGGCGATCATCACGCGCTGCTGCTGGCCGCCCGACAGCATGCTCGGGTAGGCGTCGATCTTGGTGGCCGGGTCGGGAATGCCCACCTCGTCGAGCAACGCCAGCGTGCGCGCGCGCGCCTGCTTGGCGTCCATGCCCATGTGCTGGCGCAGCACCTCGGCGATCTGGAAGCCGACCGTGAAGACCGGGTTGAGCGACGACATCGGCTCCTGGAAGATCATCGCGATGTCCTTGCCGCAGATGTCGCGCCGCGCCGCCTTGCCCATCTTCAGCAAGTCCCTGCCGCCGAACAGGATGCGGCTGGCCGGGTCGATGATGGTGGTGTCCTCCGGCAGCAGGCCCATTACGGCCAGCGAGCTGACTGATTTGCCGCTGCCGGACTCGCCCACCAGCGCCACCGTGGCGTTGCGCGGCACGTCGAAGGAGATCGCCTTGACGGCTTCGAAGGTGTTTTTCTTGTCGATGCGGAAGGTCACGCGCAAATCGCGCACCTGCAGCAAATCGTTATGCTTGTCTTGGCTCATGGCTGTCCTATTTCACTTTCGGGTCAAGCGCGTCGCGCAGCGCGTCGGTAAACAGCGAGAACGCCGTCACCAGGACCGCCATCGCCACGGCCGCGGCGGTCAACTGCCACCACATGCCAAGAATCAACTCGTTTTGCGCCTCGTTCAAAATACTGCCCCAGGACACCATGCCGACCGGCACGCCGAAACCGAGGAAGCTCAAAATCACCTCGGCCTTGATGAAGCCGACCACCAGGATCGACATCTGCACCAGCGCGACGTGGCTGACGTTGGGGAAGATGTGCGAGAACATCTTGCGCCAGTGCGAGGCGCCGATGGCGTCGGCCGCCATCACGTACTCGCGCGCCTTGTGCTTGATGTATTCGGCGCGCATCAGGCGGTACGGCCCGGTCCAGCCGGTCAGGCCGAGGATCAAGACGATGGTCATCAAGCCCTTCTGTTGCAGCACGGCGGCCACCGTCAGTATCATCAGAATCGACGGGATCGCCGTGAAGATGCTGTAGAACCAGTTGAAAAAATCGTCGACGACGCCGCCGAAGTAGCCGGAGACGGCGCCGAACAGGGTGCCCAGCAGCACCGCCAGCAGCGCCGCGACCAGGCCGACGACGATCGAGGTTTCGGCGCCCTTGATGGTTTTCTTGAGCACGTCGTGGCCCCATTTGTCGGCGCCGAACGGCAGCGTCGCCAGTTTCGCGGCGGCGCCGGCGCCGTGCGACTTGGCCATGCCGGCGCGCAGCGCGGCCAGATCGGCGGCGAGCGGGTCGGCGACGCCGTACATGTCGACGGCGACGTCCGGGCTGGCGCCCATTTCGGCGCGCAACTGGGCGATCTCGTCGGCCAGCGGGTCGAGCACGTTGACTTCGGTCGGCGCGCTATGGCCGGCCTTGGCCTTGGCCTTTTCCTGCAGGGCGGCGACGGCGCCGGCGCCGAGGAAGGAAGGGGGCGCGTAACTGACGCCAACCTCGTCTTCCCAGTCGGCGACGATGACGCCGGTGGACGACAGCACCAGCATCAGCAGGAAGGCGCCAACCACGGCCAGCGCCAGCATCGCCATCTTGTCGGCGCGCAAACGGCGCCACGCCAGGGCCCACAGCCCCGGCGATGAGTGAGTATTCGACATCGCTATCCTTACTTCAGTTGTACGCGTGGATCAACCGCCTGGTACATCAGGTCGGTGAGCAGATTGAAGACCATGGTTGCGGCGGCGACGTACACGGTGATCGCCTTGATCACCGGGAAGTCGCTGCGCTCGACGGCCAAAATCACCTCGCGGCCGATGCCGGGGATGCCGAAGAAGCGCTCGAGCAAAAAGGCGCCGATCAACAACGCGGGCAAATTCGACATCACATGCGTGATGATCGGAATCGAGGCGTTGCGCAGCACGTGCACCCACATGATGCGGCGCTCCGGCAAGCCCTTGGCGCGCGCGGTGCGCACGTAATCCTGGTTGACCTCGTCGAGCACGAAGGTGCGGTACAGCCGCAACGTCGGGGCGATCGACACGGCCAGCCCGATCAGGATCGGCAGCGTCGAATAGCGCAGCAGGTTTTCCCAAAAGCCCTCGCCCCAGCCTTGCACCGGGAACAGGCCCAGCTTGTAGGCGAAGCCGTACTGGAACACGATGATGTAGACCAGGATGGAAATCGACATGCCGACGGTGCAGGCGACCATGACGGCGCGGTCGGTCAGCGAGCCGCGCACGAAGGCGATCGCCAGCGCCAGCGCGATGCCGAAGAAGGTTTCCAGTATCGTCAACGGCAGCAGCACCGTCAGCGACGGTCCGAGCCGGCTGCCGATGATGTGCGAGACGGTCTCGCCGGTGGCCCAGCTCTGGCCGAAGTCGAAGGTGACGATCTGCTTGACGAAGATCCACAGTTGCACGTAGTACGGCTGGTCCACGCCCAGCTGGGCGCGGATGTTGGCGATGCTTTCGGCGTTCGACATCTTGCCCGCGAGGATATAGGCGGGGTCGCCGCCGACCCAGTTAAACAGCAGGAAGACCAGCAGCACGACGCCCAGCATGGTGGGCAGCATCTGCCACAGGCGACGCAATATATAAGCAAACATTATTTTTCCTTAGTAACTATAAGCGGCGCTTACTTGGCTTTTTCAATGTCGATGTATTGCCATTCCTGGTGCAGGATGGGGTGTTTTTTGTAGCCCAGCACGCCCGGCTGGGCCAGCATGTTGCGGTAGCGCGCGTAGCCCATCAGGGCGCCGGCGTTGACTTCCAGCAGGCGCGCCATCTTGTGGTACAGCAGGTCGCGCTCGGGGCCGGCCGCCATCTTCTGGCTGGCCGCGTACAGCTTGTCGTATTCCGGGTCCTGGTAGCAGCCGTTGTTGTTCTGGTGCGTGTTCGGGCCGTAGTACAACTGCATGAAGTTGTCGCCGTCCGGATAGTCGGCCAGCCACGGCGCGCTGCGGCTTTGCATCTTGCACTGCTTCTCGGTCTTCAGGATGTCGGAGAAGATCATGCGGTCGTTGACCATCTGGATGCCGATCGAGGTGTAGGTCTTGCGCCACATCTCGGCCTGCAACACGCCGCTGGCCTCGTTGCGCGAGGCGTAGTGCAGCACCAGCGGCTTGCCGTCGGGCAGCGTGCGCCAGCCGTCGGCGCCCTTCTTGTAGCCGAACTTGTCGAGCAGCTTGTTGGCCAGCACCGGGTCGTATTGCAGCAGGCTCTTGTAGTGCGGGTCGTGGCCGACGACGCCCGGCGGAATCGGGAATTCCATCTTCTCGGCCTGGCCTTGCCAGACGATGCGGATTTCCTCGTCGATGTTGTGGGCCATCGCGATGGCGCGCCGCAGGGCGATTTTTTCCTTCGCGAAGCCGCCCAGGATCGGGTCCTGCATATTCCAATAGTAGGAGGTGATTTCCGGGTCGATCAGGCGCGACAGCTGCACGCCGCGGGCCGCCAGCTCGGGCCGCAGCTTGCCGTCCAGCATGGCCTTCGGCGACAGCGGGCCGTCCAGCCAGAACAGGTCGGTGCCGCCGCTCTGGAACGACAGCCAGCGCGACTGGTCCTCGATCAACACGCTAATCTCGATGCGGCCGATCTGCGGGATTTTCTTGCCCTTCATCTGGCGCACGATGCGCTGGTCGTCCGGGTCGTCGCCGGCCTCGAAGTCCCAGGTTTCGGGCAGGTGCTCGGTGTTTTCCTCCAGCACGATGCGGTTGCCGCGGACCCACTGGCCCAGCTTGTAGTGGCCGCTGCCGACCGGGTTCGAGGCGACCTCCCCCTTGACGT
This sequence comes from Janthinobacterium sp. CG_23.3, assembly GCF_046115965.1. Classification (NCBI taxonomy): domain Bacteria; kingdom Pseudomonadati; phylum Pseudomonadota; class Betaproteobacteria; order Burkholderiales; family Oxalobacteraceae; genus Janthinobacterium; species Janthinobacterium sp. CG_23.3. Next base: position 63,256 of record NZ_JBJXIB010000006.1, read on the forward strand.
CGCCGTATTGCTGCACCACCTCGCGCGCCACCGCCGAGGTCGGCTCGTACGCGAGGATCATGCCGAGGTTGAAATCGGTCTGGGTCAGGTTGATGCGCAGCGTGTACGGGTCGAGCAGCTCGAAGCCGGGAATCGCCTTGTCGTAGTCGAACTTGCCGCTTTTCTTGGCGTCCTTGGCCAGCTGGTCGAGGCCGACGACCTTGTTTTCCAGCAGCCAGGTGTGGGCCGACGCCAGTTTCGGGTCGAACAGCCGCTTCCACGAGTACACGTAGTCGGCCATCGTCACCTCGCGCCGCTTGCCCTTGAAGGCCGGGTCGGGCGTGAAAACGATGCCCTTTTTCAGGCGGATCGTGTAGGTCTTGCCGTCGGCCGACACCTCGGGCAGCGCGGCGGCGGCGTGCGGCGCCAGCTTGGCCGGGCGCGCCAGGTAGTCGTAGGTGAACAGCGGCTCGAAAATGGCCTGCGTGATGTGGTTCGAATACAGGTCGCGCGCGGTGGCCGGGTCGAAACCCGTTTCCGCCGCCGGCAAGATATAGCGCAACACCTTCACCGGCTTGCCCGCCTCGTCCGGCGCGGCCGCCGCCAGCGGCGCCAAGGCGCCCAGCGCTGCCGCCAGCGTCAAGCGCTGGCCCCATTTTGATCTCATCTGCAACCCTTCCATGTCTTGTTGTGACGCCCCGTATCAGTGCGCCGCGCCGACCGGCCCCCGGTTGGCGGGGGCCGGCGTTGAACGCCCGTTTCACTAATGCAAGTTCCGTGCCGGTTGGGTGCGGTCCCTGGTATTGTGCCGCGCCCAAAAAGAGGCGTAACGATAACGCATATTCCACCGTCTTGGCGAACCCCTGCGGACATAAATATTTTGCGCCGGCGCCGGCGCGCGCGGAAAACGCGGATGTGCGCCGGACTGGCCAAACGTGCTGCGGCGCAGCATCGGCGGACGCAGGACGCCGGCCGGTCCGCCCGCCGGCCCGGGGTAAGTGGTTTACACCGTAATAAAGCGCTTTTTGCGCCGCAACATACGCGGCCTCACTCTGTAAATAATGACGATTACGGCAATTTTATTGGTGTTGTTTCTATGTTGAACGAACATGCCGGCGATTGACAGCCGCGGGGGCGCGGTGGTCTTATCGATTAATAAAAAATCAATATGATTTTTTTTGACAGAGTTAAGGAAACGACCTCCCCCGCCCCCAACCAATACCGTTACTTACTGGAGCCAGCACCATGATCAGGATGGAAACCGTTGAAACCGTGATATCGCGCTCGGTGCGCCTGCTGTGCGCCGGCGGCGTCGCCGCCCTCGCCACCGCCGCGCTGGCCCAGCCGGCCCTGGCCCAGGACGGCAATATGCAACGGGTTGAAATTACCGGCTCAAGCATCAAGCGCGCCAGCGCCGAGACGGCCTCGCCGATCCAGGTGATCGGCCGCGACGAGTTGCTCAAATCGGGCAAAAGCAGCGTCGCCGACTTCCTGCAAACCCTGACCGCCGACGGCGCCGGCTCGCTGCCCACCGGCTTTGGCAACGGTTTTGCCGCCGGCTCGACGGCGATCTCGCTGCGCGGCCTGGGCGCGACCTCGACCCTGGTGCTGCTCAACGGGCGGCGCATGGCGCCGTTCGCGCGCGCCGACGACGGCCAGAAAAGCTTCACCGACCTGAGCAGCGTGCCGATGCAAATCGTCGAGCGCATCGAGATTCTCAAGGACGGCGCCTCGTCGACCTACGGCGCCGACGCCATCGCCGGCGTCGTCAACATCATCTTGCGCAAGGACTTCGAGGGCAGCATGCTCAAGGCCGACAGCGGCGTCTCCGGCGACGGCGACGCGCGCCAGCACAAGGCCTCGCTGAGCGTCGGCAAGGGCAACCTCGAGCGCGACAACTACAACCTCGTCGTCAACGCCGAATACAGCAAGTCCGACATGCTGTTCAACAAGGACCGCGCCGGCCGCGACTGGATCGGCAAGGGCGACCTGCGCGCCTACGGCTACCCGATCGGCACCCAGTTCGCCTCCGGCTACATCAACGGCAACAACGACGCCACGGCCGGCCCGGCCGGTTCGATCCGCAACCCCGCCACCCTCGACTACGTTTCCCTGCCGGGCTGCGCCGGCCTGTCGGCGTCGGCCCCGCCCGACCCGAAGGGCGGCTGCCTGTGGCACCACGACCAGTTCCGCGCGATGCAGCCGAAGATCGAATCGGTCAACCTGTACGGCCGCGGCACCTGGCAGTTGCATCCCGACACCCAGCTCTACACCGAACTGGGCTACTCGAAGCGCGACACCTCCTTCCAGATGATCCCGCCGACCATCACCCCGACCGTGGCCTTCCCGTCGAGCGCGGCCAACCCGGCCGGCGTGATCAACTACGCCTCCGGCGCCGGCACCGCCATGTTGCTGGCCGCGAACCATCCGCAAAACCCGTATGGCGTGCCGGTGCGGGTGCGCTACACCGCCTTCGACGTCGGCGCCAGCACGCGCTCGGCGAACAACGAGTTCAGCCGCTTCGTCGCCGGCGCCAAGGGCAAGCTCGGCGACTGGGACTACGACGCCGCCTACGTGCATTCCGAGTCGAAACTGCACCTGGACTACAGCAACATGTTGAACCTGAACGTGGTGCGCGACGCGCTGGGCAACCCGGCCAGCCAGTATTTCCCCTACTACCTCGGGGCCCAGGCCGGCCGCAACCCGGCCTCGCTGTACGCGGCGATGGCGCGCAGCCTGCGCTCCGACTCCACCACCAAGCTCGACATCGTCGACGCCAAGGCCTCGCGCGAGCTGTTCGCGCTGCCGGGCGGCATGCTGGGCCTGGCCGTGGGCGCCGAGCACCGCCGCGAAAAACTCGACAACCCCTCGCTCGACGGCACCCGCGACGGCTCGGTCAACTCGAACTACGTCGCCGCCAAGGGCGACAGCAAGGTCTCGGCGCTGTTCATCGAGGTGGCGGCGCCGCTCGTCAACACGCTGGAACTGTCGGCCGCGCTGCGCTACGACAAGTACCAGAACTTCAGCTCGAGCACGCCGAAACTGGGCGCCAAGTGGACCCCGCTGAAAACCTTCGCGCTGCGCGGCACCTACGCCGAGGGCTTCCGCGCGCCCGGTCCGGCCGAGTCCGGCGCCGAAAGCCAGAGCACCGGCGCCGCGCCGACCGTCGACCCGGTGCGCTGTCCGAACGGCAAGACGCCGCTGCCGGGCGCCACCTCGACCGACTGCAACATCACCATCAACGCCGTCAAGCTGGGCAATCCGAACCTGCGTCCGGAAACCTCGAAGGGCTACACGCTGGGCCTGGTGTGGGATGTGCTCAAGGACACCAGCCTGTCGCTGGACGCGTGGAAGATCAAGCGCATTGACGAGATCAACCCGCTGCCGTACAACGAGGCGGCGGCGCTGCCGAGCGCGATCCGGGCCGACAATAACCTGAGCATCGGCGGCGTGGTCGCGCCCAACACCAGCACCCTGCTGCTGGCGCGCGCGCCCTACCGCAACTCCAGCTTCACCGAGATCAAGGGCGTCGACCTGGACCTCAAACAGCGCCTGCGGCTGGGCGAGTACGGCCGCGCCAGCGTCGGCCTGACCTGGACCCACATCGCCTCGTGGCTGCGGGCCGAGTCCGCCACGGTGCGCTACCAGTTCGCCGGCACCCACGGCAATTGCGACACCTCGAACTGCGCCGGCACGCCGAAGAACAAAATCAACCTGGTCGCCTCGTGGGACCGGGCCGACTGGAACGTCACGGGCACGCTGAACTACCGCTCGGACCTGAAGAACACCAAGTACCAGGGCGCCAAGTGCGCCACCGTGCTGGCCGACGGCGGCGACGCGCCGCCGGGCTGCGCGCTGGCCTCGTTCACGACGCTGGACCTGTCGACGCGCTGGAACTACAGCAAGGCGCTGCAACTGTTCGCCTCGGTGTCCAACGCCACCGACAAGGTCGCCCCGCTGGACGCGCTGACCTACGGCGGCTTGACCTACAACCCGATGGACGCCAGCGGCGCCATCGGCCGTTACTTCAAGCTCGGCGCCAGCTACCGGTTTAACTAGTCGGCGCGGCGGAGGTCGGCGCCGCCATGCCGCGGCGCCGCATGCGCGCGGCGGCCGCCGGTCGCCGCGCGCGCGGGCCTTTGCGCGCGGCCAAACGCCGCTCGCGCAGGCGTTGTTTAACCGCACAACCGCGCTGTAAATGTTGACACTAGGATCATCTGCTAGGTACATTGATTCGCAAATCTTGCTAAACGAATTAGCAAGGTTGCTGCACCGGTCGCCATGGCCACCCCACGTCGACTGCACTCGAAATAGCCAATCACGCTTTTAAAAGGGAGTTCCGCACATGTTCAGAGAATCAGTTTTGTCGCGTTCCGTTCGTATTATTTGTGCCGGTGGTTTTGCCGCGAGCTTAGGTATGCTGGCGCAGCCGGCGCAGGCGCAGGAGGCTGCACCGATGCAGCGCGTCGAGGTGACGGGGTCGTCGATCAAACGCCTGGTGTCGGAAACGGCCAACCCGCTGAGCGTGATCAAGGCGGAGGAATTCATCAAACAGGGCCTGACCACGGCCCAGGAAGTGCTGAGCAAGATCCCGTCCAACCAATCGAACCTGGGCAGCGGCAACTCCGTCGGCGGCAACTCCAGCGGCCTGCCCACCGGCGGCCAGGCCGGCGCCGACTTGCGCGGCCTGGGCGGCGACAAGACCCTGGTGCTGCTGAACGGCCGGCGCATCGCCAACCACCCGTACGACGGCGCCAGCGTCGACTTGAACATCATTCCGCTGTCGGCGCTGGACCGGGTCGAAGTGCTGCGCGACGGCGCCTCGGCGATCTACGGCACCGACGCCATCGGCGGCGTGATCAACTTCATCACCAAACGTTCGGTCAACGTCACCAACATCACCGCCGAAGTGGTGGCGCCGCAACACAAGGGCGGCGGCGAGCATCGCGTCAACCTGTCGTCCGGCTTCGGCAAGCTCGACACCGACGGCTTCAACGTTTTCGGCGTGGTCGACTACCACAAGCAAAAAGTGCTGACCTCGCAGCAGCGCGAGTTCTCCAAGACCGGCGTGAACCGCGCCCGCGGCCTCGACACGACCAGCGGCACCACCTTCCCCGGCAACTATTACGACGCCACCGCGGACCTGGCCGGCAATCCCAGCTTCGCCACCGGCTGCCAGCCGCCGCTGTCGGTGCCCAGCGTCGACAACAATACCTGCCGCCAGGATTACACGCGGCAGATCGACAACTTGCCGGAGCAAAAGCAACTGGCCTTCTTCGGCAAGGGCGCGCTGAAGCTGGGCAGCCACCTGGCGACGCTGGAATACCTGCATTCGGAAAGCGACGTGCGCGCGCGCACCGCGCCGCCGCCGCAAATCGGCCTGGTGCTGCCGGCCAGCAGCCCCTACTATCCGGGCAACGCGGGCGGCGTGCCGGCCCAGCCCGGCTTGTCCGGCGATCCGCTCAGCGTCAACTGGCGCCCGATCGACGCCGGCCAGCGCCAAATCGACTCGAAGGGCCGCACCGACCGCCTGTTGCTGTCGCTGGAGGGCGAACTGGCCGGCTGGGACTACCAGACCGGCTTGAGCCGCGCCATCAGCAAATCGGCCGAAAACTTCACCGGCGGCTATGTGCAGGACGCCTCGTTTGCGGCCGGCGTGGCCAACGGCATCTTGAACCCGTTCGGACCGCAAAACGCCGCCGGCACCGCCTACCTGGCCAGCACCGCGCTGCGCGGCGAAGTGCAGAACGCCAAGGTGACCACGACCGCGCTCGACGCCAAGGCCAGCCGCGAGCTGATGCCGATGGCCGGCGGCATGATGGCGCTGGCGGTGGGCGCCGAGGTGCGCCAAGAGAAGGCCGACTTCTACGTCAACCGCGCGATCGCCTCGCAGGCCAGCAGCTCCGGCCTGTCGGGTTCGTTGTCGAAGGACGGTTCGCGCAATATCAAGGCGCTGTTCGGCGAACTGAATTTGCCGCTGGTCAAGGACCTGGAAGTGCAACTGGCGCTGCGCTACGACGATTACAGCGACGTCGGCAACACCACCAACCCGAAAATCGGCGTGCGCTACCAGCCCACCAAGCAGGTGTTGCTGCGCGGCTCGGCCAGCACCGGCTTCCGCGCGCCGACGCTGTTCGAGAAAAACGGCCCGCCGTCGCGCAACGACACCAACGACTCGTACAGCGATCCGATCCTGTGCCCGGGCGGCGTCAAGCAACCCGGCGCCAACCCTTCGCGCGACTGCAAAACCCAGCAGTTCAAGCTGCAGGGCGGCAATCCCAACCTGAAGCCTGAACAATCCAAGACCTTCGCCGTCGGCATGGTCATCGAGCCGATCAAGGAAGTCACGCTGGCGCTCGACTACTGGAACATCGCGCTCAAGGACAAGATCTCCTCGCTGCCAGAGCAAAGCATTTTCGGCAACTATGAACGCTACAAGGCGCTGTTCCTGCGCAACGCCGACGGCTCGCCGAACGCCATCCTCGACCTCAACGACAACATCGGCGAAGTCAAGACCGACGGTATCGACGCCAGCCTGAACCTGCGCCTGCCGGCCAGCGCCTACGGCAACTTCACCGTCTCGCTGGACGGCACCTATGTGCACAAGTACGACTACCAGAACGAGCGCAACGGCGAGTTCATCCACAACGTCGGCCGCTACGCCGACAACAACGTGGTGTTCCGCTGGAAGCACAACCTGGCGCTGAACTGGCGCATGGGCGACTACAGCGCGACGCTGGCGCAGTCGTTCAAGTCGGGCTACACCGACCAGAACGCGGTCGATCCCGAGTTCAAGCAGGACATCGGTTCGTACAGCCTGATCAACCTGTCGGGCAGCTACGCCGGCGTCAAGGGCTTGCTGCTGACGGCCGGCGTGAAAAACCTGTTCGACAAGGAGCCGCCGTTCTCCAACCAGGGCACGCTGTTCCAGAAGGGTTACGATCCGCGCTACACCGACCCGGTCGGCCGCGCGTTCTACGTGCGCGCAGGCTATACGTTCTAATCGGCGGGGAGAAGGGCGCGCCGCAGACGGCCGCCCGAACCGGCGCCGGGAAGGCGGGGGAAACCCCGCGCCCGGCGCCGGTTTTTTGCGTTGACGGCCATGCCGGCGCGACGCGTCTGGCGGGCGCGTCGCCGCGCCCGGCCCCCGTCAGTCCTGTTGCAGGCGGCGCTGGCGCACCGCGGCGGCCAGGCCTTCGAGCACGGCAACACTCTGGGTCCAGTCGATGCAACCGTCGGTCACGGACTGGCCGTACACCAGCTCTTTGCCCGGCACCAGGTCCTGGCGCCCCGCCACCAGGTGCGATTCGACCATCACGCCGACGATGCGGCTGTCGCCGCCGGCCACCTGGGCGGCGATGTCGGCGCACACCGGCACCTGGTTTTCCGGTTTCTTCGAGCTGTTGGCGTGCGAGGCGTCGATCATCAGGCGCGCCGCCAAGCCTTGCGCGGCGATGGCCTTGCAGGCCTCCTCGACGCTGACGGCGTCGTAATTCGGCGCCTTGCCGCCGCGCAGGATGATGTGGCAGTCCTCGTTGCCGTTGGTCGAGACGATGGCCGAGTGGCCGCCCTTGGTCACCGACAGGAAATGGTGCGGCTGCGAGGCCGCCTTGATCGCCTCGACGGCGATCTTGACGTTGCCGTCGGTGCCGTTCTTGAAGCCGACCGGGCACGACAACCCCGACGCCAGTTCGCGGTGCACCTGCGACTCGGTGGTGCGGGCGCCGATCGCGCCCCAGCTGATCAGGTCGGCGATGTACTGCGGGCTGATCACGTCGAGGAATTCGGTGCCGGCCGGCAGGCCCAGTTCGTTGATGTCGCGCAGCAGCTCGCGCGCCATGCGCAGGCCGTCGTTGATGCGGAAGCTGTTGTCCATGTACGGGTCGTTGATCAGCCCCTTCCAGCCCACCGTCGTGCGCGGCTTCTCGAAGTACACCCGCATCACGATTTCAAGTTCGCCGGCGAAGCGCGCCCGCTCCTTGACCAGCAGGCGCGCGTATTCCATCGCCGCCTTGGTGTCGTGGATCGAGCACGGCCCGATCACCACCATCAGGCGGTCGTCCTGGCCGTGCAGGATGCGGTGCAGCGCGATGCGCGCGTCGGCGGCGGTCTGGCCGGCGTTTTCCGAGCAGGCGAATTCGCGGATCAGGTGTGACGGCGGCGTTAATTCTTTCATTTCGCGGATGCGCAGATCGTCGGTGCGTGGCATGGTGTTCTCCAAAAAGAGTCGAAAGATAAAACGTCGAGGTAAAAAAAAACCGCCATCGTTGGCGGTTTTCAGGATTTGCTGGGATCTCGTTTTTGCTTGCTACGTGAACCGGCCGCTACTCCACCGCCTTTGGGTTGGAATTGCTAAAGTAAAAATAACCGGTAAAAAATGGGAAGCTGTGCATGTCGGAATCCATTGAAGTCGCAACGACTATACCGCCAATCCACGCCGCTTGGCAAGGAAATTGTCCTTTTGTACTTTGTTGCGGCGCCGCGACATAGGCGAAACCAAGGGCGTGCACCCGGGGCCGGACCCCGACGGTCCGACCTTGCCGCCTTGGCGCCGGCTGCCCGCCTCGGGTTTTTTCAACGCCGGAGGCGCGCCATCCTCTTATCAGGCGGTGCCGCCGACGGTGACGCCGTCGATGCGCAGCGTCGGCTGGCCGACGCCCACCGGCACGCTCTGGCCTTCCTTGCCGCACACGCCCACGCCGGAATCGAGGCGCATGTCGTTGCCGATCATCGAGACGCGGTTCAGCACGTCGGGACCGTTGCCGATCAGCGTGGCGCCCTTGACCGGATAGGTGACCTTGCCGTTTTCGATCATGTACGCTTCGCTGGCCGAGAAGACGAACTTGCCGTTGGTGATGTCGACTTGGCCGCCGCCGAAGTTGACCGCGTACAGGCCGTTTTTCACCGACGCCAGGATTTCCGCCGGGTCCTTGTCGCCGGCCAGCATGTAGGTGTTGGTCATGCGCGGCATCGGCAGGTGGGCGAACGATTCGCGGCGGGCGTTGCCGGTCACCGGCATTTTCATCAGGCGCGCGTTCATCGTGTCCTGGATGTAGCCCTTCAGGATGCCGTCCTCGATCAGCGTGGTGCACTGGGTCGGATTGCCCTCGTCGTCCATGTTGAGCGAGCCGCGGCGGTCCGCCAGCGTGCCGTCGTCGACCACGGTGACGCCCTTGGCGGCGACGCGCTCGCCGATGCGCCCGGAGAACGCCGACGAGCCTTTGCGGTTGAAGTCGCCTTCCAGGCCGTGGCCGATCGCCTCGTGCAGCAGCACGCCGGGCCAGCCCGGTCCCAGCACGATCGTCATCGGGCCGGCCGGGGCCGGACGGGCGTCGAGGTTGACGATGGCGGCGTTGACCGCCTCGCTGGCGTATTGCTCCAGCAAGGCGTCGCTGAAGTAGTCGTAGCTGTAGCGCCCGCCGCCGCCGGACGAGCCCATCTCGCGGCGGCCGTTCTGCTCGGCGATCACCGTCACCGACACGCGCACCAGCGGCCGGATGTCGGCCGCCAGCACGCCGTCGCTGCGCACCACCAGCACCACGTCGTATTCGCCGGCCAAGCCGGCCATCACCTGCACCACGCGCGGGTCCTTGGCGCGCGCCATTTTCTCGACGCGCTCAAGCAGCTTCACCTTGGCGGTGGCGTCGAGCGAGTCGAGCGGGTCGTTCGGCAGGTACAAGGAGCGCCCGCCCTGCTGGCGCATGGCGCCGGCGACCTTGACCTTGCCGGCGCCGGCGCGCGCGATGGTGCGCGTGGCGGCCGCCGCTTCCAGCAGCGCGCTTTCGGAGATTTCGTCCGAATACGAAAAAGCCGTCTTGTCGCCCGACACCGCGCGCACGCCGACGCCCTGGTCGATCGAGAAACTGCCGGTCTTGACGATGCCCTCTTCCAGGCTCCAGCCCTCGTTCTTGGTGAACTGGAAATACAGGTCGGCGTAGTCGACCTTGTGCGTAAACATCGTGCCCAGCGCCTTCAACAGCTTGGCCTCGTCCAGGCCGAACGGCGTCAGCAGGATCTCGCGGGCCACCGCCATGGTGGAGAGGTTCGGTTCAAATAGGTTCATGATGGTGTCTTTTCGTCGATGTTGTTGAATTATGCCGCATTACATGGTGCGGTGCTGCAGGGCCGGCAGCGACTCGCGCACGCTGGCCAGGAAAAGCGGGTCGACCGCGCCGCTGACCACGCCCTCGCCCTCGGGCAAGAGCGCCTTGATCTCGCCCCACGGGTCGATCAGCATGCTGTGGCCCCAGGTGCGGCGGCCGTTCGGGTGCAGCCCGCCCTGCGCGGCGGCCAGCACGTAGCATTGGTTTTCAATCGCCCGCGCGCGCAGCAGCACCTCCCAGTGCGCCAGGCCGGTGGTGTGGGTGAAGGCGGCCGGCACGACGATCAGCGCGCACGGCCCCATCGCCCGGTACAGCTCGGGGAAGCGCAGGTCGTAGCAGACCGACAGGCCGACCCGGCCGAACGGCGCCTGGAAGCTGCCCACCGCCGCGCCCGGCACGATGGTGCGCGCCTCGTCGTAGGATTCGCTGCCCTTGGTGAAGCCGAACAGGTGGATCTTGTCGTAGCGTCCGGCCGGCCGGCCCTGCGGGTCGTACACCAGCGTGGTGTTCAAGACCTTGCCCTCCAACTCGCTGGCCAGCGGCAGCGTGCCGCCGATCAGCCAGACGCCGTGCTGGCGCGCCATCTGCGCCATGAAGTCCTGGATCGGGCCGCGCCCGGCCTGCTCGGCGTGGGCCACCTTGTCGCTGTCGTGCTGGCCCATGATGGCCCAGTATTCCGGCAACGTCACCAGGCAGGCGCCGGTGGCGGCGGCCTGGCCGATCAGGCGGCGCGCCGTCTCGATGTTGTCGGCCACCGACGGCGAGGAAATCATCTGTACTGCTGCAACTGTATCCATAGAAATTCTTGCCCGTTCTCGTTTGATGAGCGTGACGCTCCACACCGGGGACAGCCCACGATTTCCGCGCTCCACACCGGGGACAGACCACGATTTCCGGGAAACTTCCCCCCGGAAATCGTGGTCTGTCCCCTCGCCCCCTGCCCCCTCGGCGCCGCGCTTAATTGGCCTTGGCCGGCGCAGCCTCCAATTTACCACTATCGAGCTTGCTTATCACGGGCGCCTTCCACGGCCCCGTCACTTGCATATGGTAGGTCAGCGCCTTCATCACCGGCGCGCGCAAGAACAACTGCGCCAGGAAGCTGCCCAAGCCAATGACCGGGTTGACCGCCAGCGCGTATACCAGCGGCCCGGTGCCGAGGTTGAACTCGGGTATCACCACCACGTGCAGGTTGGTCGATTCGTTGGCGATGTCGGCGCTGCCGTCCATTAACACGGTGGCGGCCACGCCGTGCATTTTCAAGTTGTCGGTCTTGACCACGCCGCGCGCGATGCTGGCGTTGGCGCTGATGCCGTCGAACGCCAGCCCCTCCGAAAAGACGTCGTGGAAATCCAGCTTGAGCAGGCGCGGCAGGGCCTGCAGGCTGAGTACACCCAGCAACTTGGCCGCGCCCGGGTCTTGCTTGAGGAACTGGCCCGATTCGATGTTCATCACCAGCTGGCCGCTCAGGCTGGGGATGTCCAGCGAATACGGCAAGCCCTTCCAACTGATGTCGCCGCTCAGCTTGCCCTTGCCCTTGCGCACCGTGTCGGCGAAGCCGAAGCGGTCCAGCAGCCTGCCGGCGTCGGCGATGTCGAGCGTGAAGTTCAGGCTGGTGTTGCTCTGGCCGTCGCGCAAAATCCATTTGCCGGTGCCCTTCAGCTCGCCGTCGGCGTTGGCCAGCGATAACTTGCTGACGCGCCAGTCGCGCCCGGTGGCGGCGGCGTTGTAGGCTTGCAGTTCGAGCCGGCCGATCTGTTTGTTGAACAGTTCGAAGCGCTCGGCCACGATGTCGAGCGCGGGGATGCTTTGGGCCGCGCCGTTTTTACCTTCTAGCAAGTCCTTGACGTCGGCGCCGGCCGACTCCGGAATGATCAGCGAGGATAGCCGCGCCGTCACCTTGCCCAGGCCCGACGGCGTTTCGACCCAGCTGACGTAGCCGGACACGCGGTTGGAATCGACGTTGGCCTGCCACAGGCCCTTCTGGTGGGTGGCGCCGACGACGACGTTGTCGAGCTTGCGTTCGCCCAGGATCATCTCGTCGGCGCGCGCCGCCATCAGGTCCGGCAGCACGTACTGGCCCAGCTCCGGGGCGCCGGCGTCGCCGGCCGCGGTCGCGCCGGGGGCGGCGGCCGGGCCGGCGATGGCGCCGCCGAGGTTCAGCCAGGAGTCGACGTTGAGCGACTTGAGGTTGACGTTGATCATCATGCCGCTGTCGGGCTCGGGCGCCGGCGTGTTCACGCCGATGCCGCCGCGCACCACCCGCCAAGCCTCGCCGCCCTGCTTCTCGCGCTGGTAGCGCGCGGCGATGCCGCCGCCGAGCGCGATGCGGATGTCGTCGCGCGTCAGGCCGGCCTCGTTGGCGGCGCCGCCGCTGAGCACGAACTTCAGCGGCAGGCTGTCGGCCGCCGCCTTCTTCGCCGGGACCGGGAAGTCCAGGCCCAGGCCGACCAGGTTCGAGTCGACCGCGACCTGGAACTGGTGCTCGCGCGCCGTCACCAGCGCGCTGTAGCGGGCGCCGCCGCTCAGGTGCCCGGCCAGGCGCTGCATCACCGGCGCCGGATAGGCCTTGCGCAAGCCGTCGGCGGTGACGTTGCCGGCGATGCGCACGACGATGGAATTGTCGCGCTGGCTGCCGCCCGACACCGCCACCGGGCCGCCGACGAAACTGCCGCCCAGGCTGTTCAGGTTGACGCCCTTCTCGTTGAACTCGATGCGCCCCAGCGTGCCCTGCACCGGCGGAAAGTCGTGGAACAGCGTAATGTCGTTGCCCGCCAGTTGCAGCGCGCCCTGCACCTTGGCCTCGACCATGTGGTGCAGCGGCAGGTGCAGCTTGAGCGCCAGCTTGGCGTTGCCGCTGGCCGAGGTCTGGTCGGTGAAGTGGGAAATCCACTCCAGCACCGGGCTGGCCGCCATGTACTTCAGGAATTCCTGCATCGGCCCGGATGCGCCGCCTTCGATGTCGAGCATTTTTTCCGGCACCGTCAAGTCGGCGATCACCGCCTTCACGCCGGACAGCGCGACGCCGCCGGTGGTGGCGCTGTCGCCGCGGATTTCCATGCGCGCGCGCTCGAACACGAAGCCGCCCTTGATGTGCTCGGCCTGCGGCCACAGCGGCGCCTTGCCGTCCTTGGCGACATGCCCGGGCGAATAGTTCAGCTTGGCGTTCTCGAGCCGGCCGGCAACGCGGAATTCGCCGCGGCTGCGCTCCTGCGGCGTGTCGGCCTTGAACGGGAAATGCGCCAGCTCGCCGCGCAGGCGCAGGCCGACGTCGCTGGCGACGCCGTCCTCGAGCGCGCCGACCAGCCAGTGGCGCAGGTCGGCCGGGGTTTGCAGCGGCAGGTAGCGGTCGATGGTTTTCAGGTCGAAATTGTGCACGGTGCCGCTGAAGTCGGCGCTGCCCAGGCCCTTGCCGGGCGCCGCGTCGAGCGGCAGCAGGTGCGAGCCCTTGAGCGTGGCCGACAAGCCCTGTTGGACGAAGTCGAGGCCGTCGACGTCGACCCGCAGCTTGCTGCCGCTTTCGAAAGACCAGCGCGCCTTCAGGTTGAGGCGCTCGAACGGCATGGCCGGCTCGCTGAAGTAAGCGGGCATGCGCAGCACCAGGTCGCGCGAGGCCAGCGTGACGCTGCCGCCCCGCTCGCTGGCGTCGATGGCGCCGCTCAAGTTGTCGAAGCCGGGCAACGCGGCCGTCGCCGGCACGGCCGCGTCGGCGCCGTTCCTCGGCTGCGCCGGGCGCGCCGGCTGGGCCCGCAGGCCCAGCCCCGCCAGTTGGCCGCGCACGCGGTAAGACTTAACCTCGGGCAAGGCGCCCTGCCACTCGGCCGAGAAATTGTGCAGCCGGCCGCTCGGCGCCAGCGCCCCCAGCGCCTGGCGCTGCGCCGCGGCCAGCGGCAGGCGCGCGGCCAGCGCCGCCATGGTTTGCAGCTCCAGCGAGCGGGCCTTGATTTCCACCCGTTGCGGCTGGCCGGCGGCGGCGGCGACGTAGCGCTCCGACAGCGAAGTTGGCGGCAGGCTCAGGCCGTCCCGGGTTTCCAGCGAAAACGCGCTGAGGCTGACGGCGTGGCCGCGCGCGCCGAAGGTCGGCTTGCCGTCCTGCGCGTCGGCGGCGATGACCTCGTGCGCCGAGACGCGCCCGCTGACGCGCACCAGGTCCAGCGCCGGCAGCTCCGGCCCCAGTTGCGCCAGCACGTCGGTCAGGCCGACGTCGGCGGTGAAGCCGGCCAATTTGGCGTGGTCCAGCGTCAGCCAGGCGCGCAGCGCGCCGCGGCCCCGGCTCAGTTCAAACGGAAAATCGATATGGCTTTTCAGGGCCGCCAGGTCGGCGTCCTTCAGGTCGGCGAAAATTTCGCCCTTCCACATGCCGACGTCGGAAACGCGGCGCGCGAAAGGCGGGTGGGAAAAGCGCGCCCGCACGTCGATCGGCGCGGCCAGGCCGGCCGGCGGCGTCGCCTGCAAGCCGAACTGGTGGCTGCGCCATTTGTTGCGCAGCAACAGGTTGAGCTTGTCAAGCGCCAGCGGGGCGCCGCCGCGCAGCTCGTCGGTCCAGCGCAGGCGCCCTTCGCGCACGACGATTTCGCGCTGCGACAGCAACCAGTCGGCGCCGGCGCCGTCGCCGCCGGCGCCGCCCAGCGCCACGCCGGCGGCGTACAGCGTGCCGTCGGCGGCGCGGCGCACGTCCAGGTCGGGGCGGATGATTTCCAGCGATTCGAAACGCACGCCGCCGGACAGCACGCTCCACCAGGACAGCGTGGCCGACACGCTCGGCAGGCTCAGCACGGTGCGCCCGGCGCCGTCGCGCAGCGTCACGTCGCCCAGGAACAGGTTCGGCCGCAGCCCGCTCCACGACGCGTAAATGCGCGCAATGGCGACCCGGTTGCCGATCGCCCGGCTGGCGGCCTGTTCGATGCCGCCCTTGTAATAGTCGATATTCGGCAGGATCGCGTAGCGCAGGAACAGGAACAGGACGGCGAACAGGAAATACGCGGCCACGGCCAGCTTGACGCTAAAGCCCAGCACGTGGTGGGTTGCCAGGTTGCAAATCCGATAGGCGCTACGCATCCTGCGCCAGCGCACGGCCAGGGGCACATGCGCGTTCACGGTCTCCTCTGGCGGTTTTTGCATCAATAAGCTAATAAATCGGGTCCGGCGTAAAAAAAAGCTGAATAAAAGGCGCACTTGCTTCAAAACCACGCCTCCCTTACCATCGTCCTGGCGGGGCGGGCGGCGCGGGTTTCCGCCCGCGGCCCAATTCTACCGCATACCCACCGGAAAGAACGCCGCTTTGCCCAGCATTTCGGCCTTCCTTTGCCATTTACCCAGCCACTTACCGAGCCCCACAGAACGCCACCGATGAGCCACTCCCCCCTGATCTCCGCCTCCCGTTTCTACCAGCGCTGGCTGGGCGCGGCCCCCGACCGCGCCGCCAAGGTGGCGCAACTGGCGCGCCTGCCGCTGGCCGGACTCGACTTCGCCGCCGCGCTGGAACGCGAGGCCCGCCCGGAAGGGGCTGTGGCGGCGCTGCCGCTACCGCGCGCCATGCGGCGCCTGCGCAACCTGCTGGTGGCCGGCCTGATCGAGCGCGACCTGGATGGCCGCGCCGACCTCGCCGAGGTGGTCGGCGCGATGACCGGCTTCGCCGACTTCGCCATCCAGACCCACCTGCGGGCGCTGATGGCCGAGACGGTGGCCGCGCACGGTATGCCCATCGGTCACGAATCGGGACTGCCGCAGGAAATGCTGGTGTTGGCGATGGGCAAACAGGGCGGCGGCGAACTCAACGTCTCTTCCGACATCGACCTGATCTTCGTCTATCCGGAGGACGGCGACACGCTGGCCGACGGGCCGGGCCAGCGGCCGCTGTCGAACCACGAATTCTTCACCCGCCTGGGCAAGAAACTGATCGCCGCGCTCGCCGAAATCACCGAGGACGGCTTCACCTTCCGGGTCGACATGGCGCTGCGCCCGAACGGCAACTCCGGCCCGCTGGTGGCCAGCCTGAACATGGTCGAGCAATACCTGATCGTCCAGGGCCGCGAATGGGAGCGCTACGCCTGGGTCAAGGCGCGCGCCGTCAGCGGCACCGAGGCCGACATCGCCGCGCTCGACGCCATCGTGCGCCCGTTCGTGTTCCGCCGCTACCTCGACTTCGGCGTCATCGACGCGATCCGCAACATGCACGGGCAAATCCGCGCCGAGGTCGGCCGCCAGGAGCGCCTGCACCCGGACCGCAGCAACAACGTCAAGCTGGGCCGCGGCGGCATCCGCGAAATCGAATTCCTGGCGCAGGTGTTCCAACTGATACGGGGCGGGCGCGACGCCGCGCTGCGGGACCGCTCGACGCGCGCCACGCTGCGGATACTGGCCGAGAAAACCCTGCTAACGCCGGACATCGTCGAACAACTGCTGGCATCCTACACCTTCCTGCGCAACCTCGAACACCGCCTGCAATACCTCGACGACGCCCAGACCCACACGCTGCCGCCCAACGACGCCGACCGCCTGGTGGTGGCGCAGATGATGGGCCTGGCCGACACCGCCACGCTGCTGGCGCAGCTCGAATGGCACCGCGCCTTCGTCGCCGGGCAGTTCGACGAAATGTTCAGCGACAAGAGCGCGCCGCCGGCCGACGGCAATCTCGACCCGCAGGCCAGCAACGACTGCGCCGACCCCGACAACCACGAGGCGATCGAGGCGCGCTTCCGCGCCCTCGGCTTCGTCGAGCCGCCGGCCGCCGCCAAGCGCCTGATCGCCACCTGGCAGGCGCCGCGGCTGCAATCGATGCCCGAGGCCAGCCGCAACCGCCTGGTCGCGCTGGTCAACCTGGCGCTGCCGCTGATTGCCAAGAACGCCCCGGCCAGCGGCCCGGGCGACCAGCTGACCACGCTGGGCCGCCTGCTCGACTTCCTCGAAGCGATCGCGCGCCGCTCGGCCTACCTGTCGCTGCTGACCGAATACCCGCACACGCTCGAACACGTGGTGCTGATGGTCTGCGCCAGCGGCTGGGCCGCCACGTTCCTGACGCTGCACCCGATTTTGCTCGACGAGTTGCTGGACGCGCGCATCCGCAACGACGTGCCGGACCCGACGGCGCTGGCGCGCGAACTGCAAGAACAGCTCGACGGCGCCACCGGCGACACCGAGCGGCAGATGGACGTGCTGCGCGAAATGCACCATGCCCAGCTGTTCCATTGGCTGGCGCAAGACCTGGCCGGCGACCTGACGGTGGAAAAACTCGCCGATTACCTGTCCAAGCTGGCCGACATCATCGTCGCCGCCACCATCCAGTCGGCTTGGCAGGCGCTGGCGACGCGCCACCGCGAGGTGCCGAAATTCGCCGTGATCGCCTACGGCAAGCTGGGCGGCAAGGAACTCGGCTACGTCTCCGACCTCGACGTCATCTTCCTGTACGACGACGACGACCAGGACGCCCCCGGCCTGTACGCCAAGCTGGCGCAGCGCTTCATCACCTGGATGACCTCGTACACCTCGGCCGGCATCCTGTTCGACGTCGACATCGCGCTGCGCCCGGACGGCGCCTCCGGCATGCTGGTGTCGAGCGTGCAGGCGTTCGAGCGCTACCAGGCCAACTCGGCCTGGGTGTGGGAACACCAGGCGTTGACGCGGGCGCGTTTTTGCGCCGGCGACGCCGGCATCGGCGAGCGCTTCGAGCAAATCCGCGAAGAC
This sequence comes from Janthinobacterium sp. CG_23.3, assembly GCF_046115965.1. NCBI lineage: Bacteria > Pseudomonadati > Pseudomonadota > Betaproteobacteria > Burkholderiales > Oxalobacteraceae > Janthinobacterium > Janthinobacterium sp. CG_23.3. Next base: position 81,018 of record NZ_JBJXIB010000006.1, read on the forward strand.
GTGCTGCGCCGCGAGCGGCCGCAGGACGGGCCGCTGAAGCAGGAGGTGCTGACGATGCGCAAGAAAATGCGCGACGCCCACCCGTCCCGCCCCGGCCGCTTCGACCTCAAGCAAGACCCGGGCGGCATGATCGACATCGAATTCATGGTCCAGTTCCTGGTGCTGCAACACGCGGCGCGCTACCCGCAACTGACCGCCAACGTCGGCAACATCGCCCTGCTCAAGCTGTGCGGCGAGCTGGACTTGATCGACGCGGCGCTGGCGGCCCGCGCCGCCGACGCCTACCGCGCGCTGCGCAAGCTACAGCACCAGATCCGGCTGCAGGGCCAGGACTCGGCGCGGGTCGAACCGGCCCAGGTGCGGGCGCACACCGACAGCGTACGGCAACTATGGACGGGCATCTTCGGTGACAAGGCCGCGTAAATATTGTATAACTGTTTCAGTACGGAAAGTACGTTTAAGCCGGACGACAAGGCCGGATTCACCATTGCACTTTTGGAGAGCGTCACAATGAAAGCACTCGTTATCGCAGTCGCAGTGAGCCTCAGCATCCTCGCCATACCGTCCGCAGCGCTGGCGGCCGACAAGGGCACGGCCGAGCAGGCCATCGCCATGACCAAGAAGGCCGTGGCGCTGATCAGATCGGCCGGCAAGGACAAGGCCTTCGCCGAGATTGCCGATCCGACCAACGCCACCTTCCACGACCGCGACCTGTATGTCTACGTCTACGACATGAACGGCATCACCCTGGCGCATGGCAACAATCCTAAGATGGTCGGCAAGAACCTGATCGAATTGAAGGACAACGAGGGCAAGGCCGTCATCAAGGGTTTGATCGAGATGGCCAACAGCCCGGCCGGCAAAGGCTGGGTCGAATTCAAATGGCCCAATCCGGTGACCAAGGCGGTCGAGCAGAAGGCCGGCTATATCGAGAAGGTCGACAACATCATCGTCGGCTCCGGTATCTACAAATAAGCCGGGTCGGCGCACGCGCCCGACCGCCCCGATGCCGATTCACTACCTGTCCCGCCTCAGCGCCGAAAAACGCGACGCCCGCTCCGACCTTCATCTGGGTTGCGTGCTGGCCTTCGTTGCCGGCGCGGTCAACGCCGGCGGCTTCCTCGCCATCGGCCGCTACACCTCGCACATGACCGGCATCGTCTCCAGCATGGCCGACGACCTGGCGCTGGGCAACGCCCGGCTGGCGCTGGCCGCGCTGGCGGCCTGGTTGGCGTTCATCGCCGGCGCGGCCACCACCGCCGTATTGATCAACTGGACCCGACGCCGCAAATTGCGCAGCCAATATGCGCTGAGTTTATTACTGGAGGCGGCGCTGCTATTATTGTTCGGCCTGGCCGGCAATAACCTGGCGGCGATGCACGATATGCTGGCCCCGGTCACCGTGTTATTGCTGTGTTTTATCATGGGCTTGCAAAACGCGATCATTACCAAAATATCCGGCGCCTCGATCCGTACCACCCACGTCACCGGCCTGTCGACTGACATCGGTATCGAACTGGGCAAGCTTTTCTATTACAACCGCCACGCCCGGCCCGAATTACTGGTGCGCGCCAACCGCCAGAAACTCAAGCTACATTCCCTGCTGGTTTTGTTCTTCTTCGTCGGCGGCATATCTGGCGCGCTTGGCTTTAAACATATCGGCTTCTCCGCCACCATTGTTCTGGCCGCCGTGCTGGCGACCTTGGCCATCGGTCCGATCGTGCACGACGCGCATCTGCTGTGGCGCTATTACCGCCGTAAAGCTTGACAACACATGCCGTCCATATGACTGGCCGGGGATAGCGTCAAGTCTAATTCCGGGGTTATGCCGTCAGCTTGATTATGTCGCAGCGCGCCCAGGCCAGACAAAAAATTGACTTGTTTAAGCCAAAATTGAGCATGAGCGGCTCCCTTTCCAAGGGTTTTCGTAGGTCGGGTTAGCCGGAACGGCATAACCCGACTGGCGTCGGCAGCGGCCCGGCGTCGAATTACGCGTCCCGCTAATCCGACCTACGGAATCTTAACCTAGCGGCATTACCAACGAATGCGATGTTGGGGGGGGGCGAAGCAAGACGCGGCGCTTTGGATCAACGTTGTTGGACTAATCCAACTTACGAAAATCGCTCGAACTTAGCGGCATAAGCGGCGTGGCGGATATTCGAAGAGTTTATTTTTGAAAGTGTAAATAGTGTCCGATTAAATAACTTATTGCATTCGCGTTTCTCCTTATACTCGCCCGATAAGAAGGTCCATATTCGCTGCGCCGAGGTTTCCAATGCGCGCGTCGCAGCCGGTTTCAAATAAGCTGTATTTGATATCAAAGCCAATACCAACCTCACCTAGGAGTCTGCGCGGCAGACAATTCTTGCGCTGACCATGTGACGCGCTTCTTGCCTGCGTCGATGGCGATTCACTTTCGCACTCGAAAGTGGAATGAAATAGGAGCCTGAGAGTGGGGATTGGACGGACTTTCGCCCTTTCAGGTCTTACGCGGACAGCATTTTCGCCATGCGCCGCAGGTTCAGCGCGGTGCAGACGAGTTTCCAC
>NZ_JBJXIB010000007.1:0-83055 GCF_046115965.1 Janthinobacterium sp. CG_23.3
CATTCTTTCCCCCGGGTGGCTTGGGGTTGTCGCTGCCCGTGTCTTTTCCCTTCGCTCTCATCCTGCGTTCCCCCCGTTCCTCTTTCCCCCCTCCCCCGCCGCCCGCGCGGGCGGGTCCGGCAGCAAGCACAGGATCAGGCTGGCGGCGGCCGGAAACACGGCGAGGTAGAAGAACAGGTGCAGCAGGTTGGCGCGTCCGCTCAGCAAGCCGATCAGCGCCGGCCCGGCGAACAGCGCGGTCCTGGCCGACGCTTGCATCACGCCAAGCAGGGTCGACAGGCGCGAGGCGGACACTTGTTCCGCCAGGAAGGCGTTGGAGGCGGAGAAGGTGCCGCCCAACAAGCCCTGCAAGGTCAGGCCCAGCGCGAACTCAAGCGGCGTCCTGGCCAGGCCGGTGAGGATAAAGCTCAGGCACAGGCCGGCGTGGGCGCGGATCAGCGAGGCGCGCCGGCCGATGCGGTCGCCCAGCCGGCCCCACAAGGGGTTGGCGACGGCTGCGGCCAGCGTCGGCAGGGTAAAGTACCAGCCCGCCAGCGCCAGCGACTGCGAGGAGAAATTCGCTTGCAGGATGTAGGCGTAGAACGGCGGCATGCACAGCGCGGCGAAGGCGGCGCCGAAGTGCCCCGCCACCGTCACCACGACCGGCCGGGTCAGCAAGCTCATTGCGCCGCGCAGAGTGGATTGGCGACGCTCCGATAGCGCGCCGCGCTCCAGCCCAGCAGGCGCCGCGCCGCCAGGCATTCCATCTGCAGCGTCGGCCCCAGCAGGTCGAAGCGCCGGTGCCGCGGCGCCATCGCCGGCTGTGCCGCCTGGTAGTGCGCGACGGTGCGCGCGGCCTGGCGCCAGAACTGCGCCTCGGCATAGCCGTGGTACCGGTCGAGGCGGTACGCCAGCTCGCCCAGGTTGATGAAGAACAGCACTTCCAGCAGGTAGTCGCGCGCTTCGATGCGGTCGAAGGCGAAGCCGGCGCTGGCGTTGAGGGCGTTGCGATAGGCCGGCGCGCCGCGCAGGCCGGCCAGCATCGCCTCGTCGGTGCAATCGCCCGGCAGGTAGTGCAAGCCGCCCGGCAGGTCGCGCACGGCGATGCGGCAGGGCAGGCCGTCGCGCAGGATCAGCAGGGTGTTTTGCGCGTGGCCTTCAAGCAGCACGCCGTGCGCCATCATCAGGTGCAGGAAGGGCGGCGCCACCGCTTCGAGCAGGGCGTCGACCCAGCGCTCGGCGCCGTGTTGCGCCAGCCACGGCGCGATGCGCAGCGCGCCGTCGTCGGCCAGGTCGCACAGGCCGGTCATCGGAAAGATCTGTTCGCCGGGGGCCAGCAGCGCTTCCGGCGCGGTGCGCCAGATCGCCCCCAGCAGGCCGTAGGCGCCGGGCCGCGCCTGGGCGGGGGCGAGCGTGATGCCGATCGGCTCGGACAGGATCGCCAGGCGGGCGCCATCGGCGAAAAACGGGTCCTTGCGGCAGATGCCGTCGAGCCAGCGGGAAATGATGGGCGCGTTGTGCACGTGGTGGTCCGACAGGATGCGGTCGGCCGAGCTGTTGGCGATGCCCAGCGGCAGTTTGATGTTGTGGCGCAGTTCGCCGTCGAGCGAACTGAGCGAGCGGATCGACTGCTGCGCCAGCCACGCGCCGTTGCCGTCGCCGAGGAACAGCAGGCGGCCGTCGACCAGCCAGTCGGCATAGTGCAGGCGGATGCAGTGCTGCCAGTGCCACGGGTGGGCCGGCATGAGGCGGAAACCCGCCGGCGCGTGGCCCTGCGCCTCGATCCGCCGTTGCAGGCGCGCGTATTCGGCGCGGCCGAGCTGGTCGATGAGGAAATCGGTGTAGTCGAGTCCGGCCAGCGCGTGCACCGCGCACAGGCGCGCGTCGATGGCCAGCCAAGTCAATTGTATCGGCTGGGAAAATTCCGGGCCGTAAGCGAGGTTGTCGTCGACGTCAAAACCCATGCGCGAACGGAAGCAGGGGTGGTACAGGTGGCCGCCGCCCAGTTGCGCTTCCTGCCAGGGGTAGGGCGATTGCAGCGTGACGTCGAGCCGGGCGGTGCCAGCGTAGGCTTGCTTGAGCGCCGTGTTCTGCAGTTCCGCCACGAACCGCTCCAGCGCCTGTGGCGCCGGCTCCAAGTGGCGCACCAGGTCCCTGACCACATTGGAAATGCTCAGGTCGGCGCCGGCGCTGTCGTCGGCGCCGCGCACCGCGCCCACCAGGCGCAGGCGCTGGAAGGCGCTGGCGCCGCCGACGTCGATGGCGTAGTCGCGCGCCAGGCCGTCGTCGGAGCGGCCGCGCAGGCGCAGGGTGGCACCGTCGCGTTCGCCCTGGAGGAAACCCTCGCACCAGAACGCCTCGATGAATTGGCGCAGCGTGCGGTCTTTCGCGGCGGGATAATACGCTAGGAATGAGAGATTGTTCGACACTGGCGGCCCGTCTAGATTGTTTGAAATGGTGCGATGTAAGTCAGGCTGGCAGCTTAGTCGCTACCATAATGAATGTCAATACAAATGATAATGATTCGCATTAAGTTGGTCGGATGGCGGATGGCGGATAGGCATGGCGGACCGGCGGCGCGGGCCGGGGCGCCCGCGCCGGGATCAGGCGGCGCGCGGCGCCGGCACGTTCCACTCGTGGGTGTCGACGAACTTGACCAGGAAGGCAATGAAACTCTCGGCCGCCGGCGACGGCGAGCGCGCCGTCTTGGTGTAGACGAAGAAGCGGCGCGTCAGCGCCGGCTCGTACAACCGGCGCATCTGCAGGCCGTACAATTTGACCATCGGCTCGGCGTAGGGCAGGCAGGCGGTGACGCCGAGCTTGGCGCTGACCATCGCCAGCGCCGTCGTCATGAACGTCACCTCGTTGTAGGGCTTGAGCGAGAGTTCGCGAAACGAGATGTGCATGTCGCGCAGCAGCCGTTCGGTGAACTGGCCCTGCAGCGCGATGAACGGGTAGTCGTTGACGTCGGCCCAGGTGACGCGCTGCTTGCCTTCGAGCGGATGGCCGGTGGGGAACACCAGCACGAAGGGCATCTCGAACAAGACTTGCGCGGCGATCTCGGCGGTGGCGTCGCGCTCCGGGCCGATGCCGAAGTCGACTTCGCCGCTGAAGACCCGGCCCGAGACGTTCTCGACCGGGCAGTCGACCAGCTTCACCTGCACCGCGGGATGGGCCAGCCGGTACGCCGCGATCACCTCCGGCAACAGGGTGCACGACATCATCTGCGGCGCGGCGATGCGCACCGCGCCGGTTTTCAAGGCCTTGCGGTTGGCGATGTCGAGCATGGCGCCGTCGAGGTCCTGGATCATCTTGTCGAACAGCGGGTACAGTTCGCGGCCCAGTTCCGACAACTGGGTCTTGCGGGTGCTGCGCTCGACCACGCGCACGCCCAGCACTTGCTCGAGTTCCTTGATCAGGCCGCTGAGCGCCGACTGGGTCACGTGCAGGTACTCGGCGGCGAGCGTGAAACTGCCGGTTTTGGCGAGGGCGACGAAGGCGCGCATTTGGCGCAGGCTGGGACTCATAAGGTAATCCGATAAATCGATTGAAAAAAATTGTTTGTATGATAGCTGGAACTGGCTTCTAATGGTGCAAACGATGCGGCGAGCCCGCCGCCACGGTGTACGCCCCGGCCGCCGGATACACCACCAGAAAACACAAGGATAACGATGAAACTCGCAACATTAAAAACCGCTAGCCGCGATGGCGCGCTGATCGTGGTCAGCCGCGACCTGACCCGCTACGCGAGCGCGGCCGCCGTCGCGCCCAACCTGCAAACGGCGCTCGACAACTGGGACGCGCTGGCGCCGCAACTGGAGCAGTTGTACGCCGCCCTGAACGCCGGCGCCGCCGCCGACGCCGTGCCGTTCGACGAGCGCCTGTGCCATTCGCCGCTGCCGCGCGCCTACCAGTGGGCCGACGGCTCGGCCTATATCAACCACGTCGAGCTGGTGCGCAAGGCGCGCCACGCCGAGGTGCCGGCCTCGTTCTACACCGACCCGCTGATGTACCAGGGCGGCTCGGACAGCTTCATCGGCCCGCACGACCCGATCTACGCCGAGTCGGAAGAATGGGGCATCGACCTGGAGGCCGAGGTGGCCGTCATCACCGCCGACGTGGCGATGGGCGCCAGCGCGGAGCAGGCGGCGCGGGCGGTCCGCCTGGTGCTGCTGGTAAACGACGTCTCGCTGCGCAACCTGATTCCCAACGAGCTGGCCAAGGGCTTCGGCTTCTTCCAGTCGAAGGCCGCCAGCGCCTTCTCGCCGGTGGCGGTGACGCCGGACGAGCTGGGCGCGCACTGGGCCGACAGCAAGTTGCACCTGCCGCTGACGGTGACATTGAACCAGCGCCCGTTCGGCAAGCCGAACGCCGGCGAGGACATGACCTTCAACTTCGGCCAACTGGTGGCACACGCCGCCAAGACGCGCGAACTGGCCGCCGGCACCATCATCGGCTCCGGCACGGTGTCGAACAAGCAGGGCAACCTGCACGGTTCCAGCATTGAAAACGGCGGCGTCGGCTACTGTTGCCTGGCCGAGGTGCGCATGTACGAAACCATCGAGGAAGGTGCGCCGAGGACCGGCTACCTGAAGTTCGGCGACAGCGTGCGCATTGAAATGTTCGACGCGGCCGGCGCCAGCATCTTCGGCGCCATCGACCAGAGCGTCGCGCCGTACCCGGGCCGCCGCTGACATGAAGCTCTACACCTACTTCCGCAGCTCCGCCGCCTACCGGGTGCGGATCGCGCTGAACCTGAAGGGGCTGCCTTACCAGGCGGTTCCGGTGCACCTGCTGCGCAGCGGCGGCGAGCACCTGCAGGACGGCTACCGCAGCGTCAATCCGGCCGCGCTGATCCCGTCGCTGGACGACGACGGCGCCACGCTGACCCAGTCGCTGGCGATCCTCGAGTACCTCGACGAGACCCATCCGGGCGTGCCGCTGCTGCCGGCCGACGCGCTGGGACGGGCGCGCGTGCGGGCGCTGGCGCTGACGGTGGCCGCCGACACCCATCCGCTGACCAACCTGCGCGTGCTGAAATACCTAAAGCAGACCTTGGGCGTGTCGGAGGAGGCGAAGATGGAATGGTATCGCCACTGGCTGCGCGACGGCCTGGCGACGCTGGAGGCGCTGCTGGCGCGCGACCCGCACACCGGCGCGTTTTGCCACGGCGACGCGCCGACGCTGGCCGACTGCTGCCTGGAGCCGCAAGCGTTCAACGCCGAGCGCTTCGAAGTCGACCTGGCGGCCTACCCGACGGTGGCGCGCATCCACGCGCGCTGCGCCGCGCACCCGGCCTTCGCCGCCGCGCACCCGGCGCGCCAGCCGGACGCCGAGTAGCGTAAGCCGACCTACGAAAATCGCTCGATTCGGCAGCCATAACAACCGTACGCGGCGAATCTGGCCAGCACGAAATCCGGCAGCGCACCGCGCAGGACGTCCCGGCACGGCTCGCCTCCGGCGGCGAATTGCCGTTCCACGGCCTGGCCCTGGTCGTCCAGGCCGTCGCGCCTGGCCCGGTCCAGGAAGGTGCTGTTGACGGGGGTAATCCGATACTCGCTCTGGTTTGGCATGGCGGCGTCTTTCGTGCGGGATGGACGGTGCCATCTTCACGCGTCAGCGCCGCGGGCGCTATCCGCTTCTTGCTGTTACATCCGCTTGGCTAATTCATGCTCGGACATGCGCCGCTCTGGCAAAAGTAATCGCCGCGCAGCCACGACGCGTTGAGGCAAGCGCTGCTCGCCAGGATCGCCACCAGCGTCCATCCGGCGATGGTGTTCAACGGCAATGGCGGGTGCGGCTTGCGCAAGCCGACCAGGAAAATCACCAGGAACAGCACGCCCATTAACAGCGAGAGCGCGCTGAACAACATCCACAGCAAACCGCCGCCGAGCTTGAGTTCATAGCCCAGTTCGGACAGCACCCCGACCGCCATGGCGTTGAAGACAGGCCAAAACAGACCGTACAGGGCGATTCCCAGTATGGGTTCGAGCGGCCGGTTGAGATCCTTGTTCATCACTGAACGCCTTGCTTAGTTGTAAAGATAGAAACAGTATAGCGTAGCCGGGCGTGAGCGGCCGCGCCGCTTACCCCTTGGTGGACGCCGGCGGCTCGCCGATCACGGCGTTTTCCCGCATGGTTTGCAACACCATATAGGAGCGGATGTCGAGCACGCCCGGTATCTTGTAGATCTTCTCCAGCACGAAGTCGGAATAGTGCTTCAGATTGCGGGTGCGCACGCGCAGCAGGTAGTTGGCCTCGCCCGTCACCACGTAGGAGCCGATCACCTCGTCGAGGTGTTGCAGCGCGGCGGCGAATTGCTCGTGCCAGCGGTCGGCGTCGCGGCGCATCGTGATCATCACGAAGGCCTCCACCTCCAGCCCCAGCATGCCGGCGTCGAGCTGCGCCGTGTAGCCGCGGATGATGCCGGACTCCTCCAGCAGGCCGACGCGGCGCAGGCAGGCCGACGGCGACAGGCAGACCGTCTCGGCCAGCTTCAGGTTGCTGATGCGGCCGTCCCGCTGCAGCGCCTTGAGGATTTTTAAATCGATGACGTCGACGTTCATTCGAATTATTCGCTAATTTATCTGGTAATACTCGAATAATATAGCGAATCGGCCCGCAAAAGCGCCCGATTTTGCAGAAAAAAATGCGCCGCCTTCCCCTAAAATACTCCTACCAAATCCAACCAGCCACCCGGCCCCACAGGAGTTTTTCCCATGACGACACAACACGACTGCCTGGCGCTCGACGCCGCCGATCCCCTGGCCGCCCTGCGCGAGCAGTTTGCGCTGCCCGCCGGCGTCACCTACCTCGACGGCAACTCGCTGGGCGCGCGTCCGAAGGCGGCGCTGAAGCGCGCCCAACAGGTGCTGGAGGCGGAGTGGGGCGACGGCTTGATCCGCAGTTGGAACAGCGCCGGCTGGTTCGCGCTGCCGTCGCGCCTGGGCGACAAGCTGGCGCCGCTGGTCGGCGCCGACAAGGACGAGGTCGTGATCACCGACTCGACCTCGGTGAACCTGTTCAAGGCGCTGGCGGCGGCCATCAAGTTGCAGGCGGCCGATCCGGCGCGCGCGCAGCGCCGCACCATCGTCACCGAACGCGACAGTTTTCCGACCGACATCTACATGGCGCAGGGCTTGATCGAGTGGCTGGACCGCGGCTACCGCCTGGAGCTGGTCGACGCGTGGGACCAGTTGCCGGCCGCGCTGCACGACGACGTCGCCGTGCTCATGCTCACGCACGTCAACTACCGCACCGGGCGCATGTTCGACATGGCGTCCGTCACCGCCCTGGCGCACGAGGCCGGCGCCTTGATGATTTGGGACCTGGCCCATTCGGCCGGCGCGGTCGAGGTCGACCTGAACGCGGCCAAGGCCGATTTCGCCGTCGGCTGCACCTATAAATACCTGAACGGCGGGCCCGGCTCGCCGGCCTTCATCTGGGTGCCGCGGCGCCACCAGGGCGACTTCAGCCAGCCGCTGTCGGGCTGGTGGGGGCACCGCCAGCCGTTCGCCATGCAACCGTCGTTCGCGCCGACCGCCGGCGTCCGCCGGGCGCTGTGCGGCACCCAGCCGATCACCTCGCTGGCGCTGGTGGAATGCGGCCTGGACGTCTACGAACAAGTGTCGATGGCGGCGCTGCGCCGCAAGTCGCTGGCGCTGACCGACCTGTTCATCGCCCTCGTCGAGCAGCACTGCGGCGGCCACGGCCTGGAACTGGTGACGCCGCGCGAGCACGCGCAGCGCGGCAGCCACGTCAGCTTCAGCCACCCGCAAGGCTACGCCGTGATGCAGTCGCTGATCGCCCACGGCGTCATCGGCGACTACCGCGAACCGCAGGTGATGCGCTTCGGCTTCACGCCGCTGTACACCAGCTATGGCGAAGTGTGGGGCGCCGTGCAGACGCTGAAACGCATCCTCGACGAGGGCGATTACGAGATCGACGCCGCCCGCGGCGCGGTGACCTGAAACAGAACGAGGAGACCGACATGGAATGCCCATTCAACAAACCGCCGCCGGGCCACTACCACGGCGCCAAGCTCGACTTCAGCGACGCCATGAGCTACGGCGACTACCTGTCGCTCGACACGATCCTGTCGGCGCAGCATCCGAAGTCGCCCGAGCACAATGAAATGCTGTTCATCGTGCAGCACCAGACCAGCGAGCTGTGGATGAAGCTGATGCTGCACGAACTGCACGCGGTGCGCGCGGCGATCCAGAACGACCAGTTGCCGGCGACCTTCAAGATGCTGGCGCGGGTGGCCTGCATCATGAACCAGCTGGTCCACGCCTGGGACGTGCTGGCCACGTTGACGCCGCCGGAATACAGCGCGTTCCGGCCCTACCTGGGCGCCTCGTCGGGCTTCCAGTCGCACCAGTACCGGGAAATCGAATTCCTGCTCGGCAACAAAAACGCGACCCACCTGCAAGTGCACCAGCACAAGCCGGACGCCCTCGCGGCGCTCGACGGCGCCTTGAACGCGCCGTCGATCTACGACGAAGCCGTCATGGTGATGGCGCGCGCCGGCTTGCCGGTCGACGCCGCGCGGCTGCAAGCCGACTGGCGCCAGCCGACCGTCTCGAACGCCTCCGTCAAGGCCGCCTGGACCACGGTGTACCGCAACACCGAGCAGTACTGGTCGCTCTACGAACTGGCCGAGAAACTGGTCGACCTGGAAACCTCGTTCCGCTTCTGGCGCTTCCGCCACGCCACCACGGTGGAGCGGGTGATCGGCTTCAAGGCCGGCACCGGCGGCACCGACGGCGTCGGCTACCTGCGCAAAATGCTCGACGTGGTGCTGTTCCCCGAGCTGTTTGAAGTACGCACCGAGTTGTAACGGCGGGCGGCGCCCCGGTGCCGCCAGCCCCAAGCAAAACCAACGGTGTCGCGCCGTCGGTTTTTTTCGTCGTGCGCGGCCCTATAGCCGCGTTGCAGCAACGCCACACCCGAACCAAGTCGTATAGGCGACCTGAACAATCGACGTTATCATTGCCCTGCACCACCTAACCGACCATTACGAGACGACAATAAAATGAAAAAAACACTGTTAGCACTGGCAGTACTGAGCATTCCGGCGTTCGCGGCGGCGCAATCGAACGTGACGATCTACGGTATCGCCGACATTTCGGTGAACCATTTCAGCGGCCACAACGGCGGCTTGCAGGACAACGGCTCGTCAACCCGCATCGACTCCAGCGCCGGCAACAACCTGGCCGGCAGCCGTCTCGGCTTCAAGGGCAAGGAAGATCTGGGCAACGGCCTGAGCGCCGACTTCAAGCTGGAAATGGGTATGTTGCTCGACACCGGCAAATCGGAGCAGGGCGGTCGCCTGTTCGGCCGCGCCGCCCGCGTCGGCCTGAACGGCGGCTTCGGTTCCGTGCACCTTGGCCGCCAGGACACCCCGGGCTTCGAACTGCTGGGCACCGTGGATCCGATGGGCGTGGGCCTGGCCGGTTCGTCCGCCAACATCCACGCCGGCAACAAGGGCATCTTCCCGATCGGCCGCCTGGGCGGCGCGGTGCAACAAGGCTGGATGAGCCTGGCCGCCTTCCGCGCCGACAACAGCGTGCGTTACGATACCCCGACCATCCAGGGCTTCAGCGGCAGCCTGCTGTACGGCGCCGGTGAAAAGGCATCGGCAAGCGAAGGCCGTCTCGGCATCGCCGCCGCCAACTACAACCAGGGCCCGCTGTTCGTCGGCTATGTCCACATCGACGACAACAGCGCCAACGCGTTCGTGCCGAAGAGCAAGCAAAAGAGCGACGCGCTGGGCGCCACCTACGACTTTGGCGCCGTCAAAGTCCACGGTCTGGTCGCCGCCAAGAAAGCGGTTTCCTCCGGCGTGGTCGACAAGGCCGACTACTTTCTGCTGGGCCTGAGCGCGCCGGTGGGCCAATCCGGCCAAGTGCTGGCCAGCTTCAACCGCTCGAAGGGCAAGAACTCGACCGTCAACAGCGCCGACCAGTTCGGCGTCGGCTACCTGTACTCGATGTCCAAGCGCACCACGTTCTACACGTCGGCGGCGAAGATCAAAAACAAGGGCAAAGCGGCCTTCGGCATCGACGGCTACGACAACCACGACGGCGCCGCGTTCGACTACTCGACGCTGTTCAACGTCGGTATCACGCACGCGTTCTAAAGTGTGGCACTCCCTGAGTGCCGCTTGCTTCACATAAAACCAACGGCGTAGAGCCGGGGTCGGCTCCTTGGGGGCCGACCCCGGACCTGGGCCTTTGGTTTTTCGCTTTTTACGCGGCGCGCCTATGGCCGCCGCTGCGCTACAATTTCTCTTTTCCCCCTTCCCGCCGATGAAAACCGCCACCATTCCCGCCCCGATCCTCGACGCGCTGTCGCTAGCCGACGCCTCCTGGCGCCCGATTCTGTTGCGCGGGCTGGAGGCGCTCGCCGCCGCCGACCCGGCTTATTTGCCGGCGCTGGCCGTCGACGCCTTCCTGCCGACCGAAGGCCGGCTGTTCGCCGCCTTCGCGCTGCCGCTGGGCGCGGTGCGCTATGTGCTGGTGGGGGAGGGGCCGTACCCGCGCGCCGCCAGCGCCACCGGGGTGTGCTTCATGGACGGCGCCGTCGGTAGCCTGTGGTCGGAGGCCGGGCTGTCGAAGCCGGTGAACCGTGCCACCTCGCTGCGCAACTTCATGAAAATGCTGCTGGTGGCCGACGGCCAACTGGCGCTGGCCGATACCTCCGGCGTGGCGCTGGCGCCGGTGGCGGCGAACGCGCGCGGCAACGGCTCGATCCAGACCCTGGCCGAATTGCAGGCCAACCTGACGCGGCGCGGCTTCCTGCTGCTGAACGCGGCGCTGGTGTTCCGCGCCCATGTGCCGCCGGTACAGGACGCCAAGGCTTGGCTGCCGTTCCTGCAAGTGGTGCTGGCGGCGCTGGCCGAACGCGCCGGGCCGCCGGCGCCGACGCTGGTGCTGTGGGGTAAAATCGCCGAGCAACTCAAGCGCCTGCCGGTGACTTCGCTGCTGCCGCGGGTGCAATGCGAGCACCCGTACAACCTGACGTTCATCGGCAACGACGCGATGCTGGCGCTGTTCGGGCCGATGCGCCTGCTGCGCGCCGGGGCGGGACACGTCGGATAAGTGACCGCGTGGTCCGACGCCGAGGCTCCGGGCACGCCACGTCAGGGGTATGCCCCCCCCCAGGGTTACGCTCTTGGTTTGAAAAAAGCTATTCACTAGGCCGCTATGAAGATCAACAACACGCAAGACCTGCTGGCCGCCATCGCCGCCGGCGCCACACCCGACTATCTGTGCTTCTGGGGCCACACGCCAAGCCATGCGCAGACGGTCGACAAGAGTTGCCTGAGCCAATGGTATATGGCCCCCTTCAGCGTCGACGGCGTGCGCTATCCGACCGCCGAGCATTACATGATGGCGCGCAAGGCGGCGCTGTTCGGCGACGCCGCCATCGCCGGCCGCATCATCGCCGCCAAGCTGCCCGCCGAAGTCAAAAAGCTCGGCCGCGAGGTGGCCCATTTCGATTCGGCCCGGTGGGCGCGCGAGCGCGAAGCCGTCGTGTTCGACGGCAACTTGGCGAAGTTTGCGCAAAACCCGCCGCTGCGCAAGTTTTTGTTGTCCAGCGCCAACAGCGTAATCGTCGAAGCCAGCCCGGTCGATCCGATCTGGGGCGTCGGCATGGCCGCCGACGACGCCGCGATCGGCTCGCCCGGCAGTTGGAAGGGTTTGAATTTGCTGGGGTTTGCGCTGATGAACGTACGGGCGGCCCTGCGCGCCAGCCTGTGAGGCAGCGCGATGTGCGTTGGCCGGCTTAGCCGGGACGGCGTAAGCCGACAACGTTAACCGGCGGCGGCGCCGATGCCGAGAGCATCATCCGCCGGCTTTTGGGGGCTCTCCGGCAAACCTGCGCGAGATTTGTTATACTTGACTAAATCGTTCAACTAATCAGGTTGTAGCTGGCCCGTTTTTTGAACAAGCGACATTTTAACCGAGTTGAACCGAGGTGGTATGCGTCTGACTACTAAAGGCCGTTTTGCCGTGACCGCGATGATCGATCTTGCCCTGCGCCAGGGCAAGGGTCCGGTCACGCTGTCCGGCATTAGCCAGCGCCAATCGATCTCCCTGTCGTACCTGGAACAATTGTTCGGCAAGCTGCGCCGCCACGAGATCGTCGAATCGATCCGCGGCCCGGGCGGCGGCTACAGCCTGGCGCGCCGCGCCGACAAGGTGACGGTGGCCGACATCATCATCGCCGTCGACGAGCCGCTCGACGCGACCCAGTGCGGCGGCAAGGAGCATTGCCACGGCGCCGACGCGGCCACCGGCGCGCGTTGCATGACGCACGAGCTGTGGGCCACTTTGAATGAAAAAATGGTCGATTACCTGGATTCTGTGTCGCTGCAGGACCTGGTCGACCAACAGAGACAAAAGAACGCCGATCAAAACGTGATGGTGATGCACCGCAACCACGTTGCGCTGGGTTAAGAGAATATATAGTCTGCTTGATTGCATGGAGTGATTTGATGAATGCCCCTGAAAAAAACGTTGGTCCAGCCCCGGTAGTGCGCTTTGAAACCGCGCCGCATTTTCCGATCTATATGGATTACTCGGCGACGACGCCGATCGATCCGCGCGTCGCCGACAAGATGATTCCCTACCTGCGCGAGCAGTTCGGCAATCCGGCTTCGCGCAGCCACATGTACGGCTGGACCGCCGAAAAAGCGGTGGAAGAGGCGCGCGGCCACGTCGCCGCCCTGGTCAACGCCGATCCGCGCGAGATCATCTGGACCTCCGGCGCGACCGAGAGCAACAACCTGGCGATCAAGGGCGCGGCCCAGTTCTACAAGACCAAGGGCAAGCACATCATCACCGTCAAGACCGAGCACAAGGCCGTGCTGGACACCGTGCGCGAACTGGAACGCGTCGGTTTCGACGCCACCTACCTGGAACCGCAAGACAACGGCCTGATCACCATCGAGCAGCTGACCGCGGCGATTCGCCCGGACACCATCCTGGTGTCCGTGATGCTGGTCAACAATGAAATCGGCGTGATCCAGCCGATCGACGAGATCGGCGCGCTGTGCCGCTCGAAGGGCATCATTTTCCACTGCGACGCCGCCCAGGCGACCGGCAAGCTGGTCATCGACCTGCAAAAGAGCAAGGTCGACCTGATGACCTTCACCGCCCACAAAACCTACGGCCCGAAGGGCGTGGGCGCCTTGTACGTCTGCCGCAAACCGCGCGTGCGCATCGAAGCGCAAATGCACGGCGGCGGCCACGAGCGCGGCCTGCGCTCGGGCACCTTGCCGACCCACCAGATCGTCGGCATGGGCGAGGCCTTCCGCCTGGCCAAGGAAGAGATGGACGGCGAAATCGTCCGCATCAAGGGCTTGCGCGACCGCCTGGCCAAGGGCTTGCGGGAAATCGAGGAAGTCTACGTCAACGGCGACATGGACCAGCGCGTGCCGCACAACCTGAACGTCAGCTTCAACTACGTCGAAGGCGAGTCGCTGATCATGGCGATCAAGGACCTGGCGGTGTCGTCCGGTTCGGCCTGCACCTCGGCCAGCCTGGAGCCGTCGTACGTGTTGCGCGCCCTGGGCCGCAACGACGAACTGGCGCACAGCTCGATCCGCTTCACCATCGGCCGTTTTTCGACCGAGGCCGACATCGACTTCGCCATCGACTTGCTGAAGGCGAAAGTGACCAAATTACGTGAGCTGTCGCCGCTGTGGGACATGTTCAAAGAAGGGATCGACATCAATTCGATCCAATGGGCGGCGCACTAATTGCGTTCACGGGCCGGCGCGTGCGCGGCGGCCCCGGTTTTAATTTAGGAGCATCAAAATGGCATACTCGGAAAAAGTACTCGATCACTACGAAAACCCGCGCAACGTCGGCGCCTTTGACAAGGGCGACGACACCATCGGCACCGGCATGGTCGGCGCGCCCGCCTGCGGCGACGTGATGAAACTGCAGATCAAGGTCGGCGCCGACGGGCTGATCGAAGACGCCAAGTTCAAGACCTACGGCTGCGGTTCGGCCATCGCCTCGAGCTCGCTGGTGACCGAATGGGTCAAGGGCAAGACCCTGGACCAGGCGCTGTCGATCAAGAACACCCAGATCGCCGAAGAACTGGCGCTGCCGCCGGTGAAAATCCACTGCTCGATCCTGGCCGAAGACGCGATCAAGGCGGCGGTACTGGACTACAAGACACGCCACCCTGCGGCGGCTTAAGCATTGGTTTTTAATACCCGCCGCCGGCAACGGCGGCGGGCGCGGAGGAATGAATGGCAATTACACTGACGGAAAAAGCGGCAAAGCACATCAGCCGTTACATCGAGCGCCGCGGCAAGGGCGTCGGCTTGCGTTTTGGCGTGCGCACCACGGGCTGCTCCGGCCTGGCCTACAAGCTTGAGTATGTCGATGAAATCGCCGCCGAGGACAGCGTGTTCGAGTCGCACGGCGTGAAGGTCTTCGTCGACCCGAAAAGCCTGCCGTACATCGACGGCACCGAACTCGACTTCGCGCGCGAGGGCTTGAACGAAGGCTTCAAGTTCCACAACCCGAACGAGAAAGACGCCTGCGGCTGCGGCGAAAGCTTCCGCATCTAGCACGCCAACACCTTAATGCGCCGCGGTCATCTGATTGATCCAGTAGCGAACAGATAGACGTAGCCATGCAAAACCACTTCGAACTATTCCACCTGCCGCAGCGGTTCGCGCTCGACGCCAAGGCCCTCGACGCGGCCTACCGCGACGTCCAGAGCCAGGTCCACCCGGACCGCTTCGTCAACGCGACCGACGCTGAAAAGCGCGTCGCGATGCAGTGGGCGACGCGCGCCAACGAAGCCTACCAGACCCTGAAGAAGCCGCAGAAACGCGCCCAGTACCTGTGCGAGTTGAACGGCGTCGACCTGCAGACGGAGTCGAACACGGCGATGCCGATGGCCTTCCTGATGCAGCAGATGGAATGGCGCGAGGAACTCGGCGATGCGCGCGCCGGCAAGAACGTCGAGGCGCTCGACGCGCTCGACGCGCAGCTTAAGGCCGAGCGCAAGGCGCGCCTGGCGGTGGTTGGCGAACAGCTCGACGCCGGCCACTTCGACGCCGCCGCGCAGGGCGTGCGCGCGCTGATGTTCCTGGAAAAATTCGGCGAGGAAGTGCGCTTCGCGTTCGAGGCGATCGAGGCGTAAGCGTCGCTCCGGGTAGGAAGCGACCGCCGGCGGCCCCCGGCAGGCTGCATCAAGCGTTAACGAATTAACTAATTAGAAGCCACAAGGCATACATCACATGGCACTTCTGCAAATTTCCGAACCGGGCATGTCGACCGCGCCGCACCAGCATCGCCTGGCCGTCGGCATCGACCTTGGCACCACCAATTCGCTGGTCGCCACCGTGCGCAACAGCATCCCCGAGGTGCTGGCCGACGAGGAGGGCCGCACCTTGCTGCCGTCCGTGGTGCGCTACCTGGCCAACGGCCACGCCAACATCGGCCACAAGGCCCAGGCGGCCCAGACCACCGACCCGAAGAACACCATCGTCTCGGTCAAGCGCTTCATGGGGCGCGGCCTGCACGACATCGCCTACGCGGAAAACCTGCCCTACGACTTCCAAGACACGCCCGGCATGGTGCAGCTGAAAACCGTGGCCGGCGTCAAAAGCCCGGTCGAGATTTCGGCGCAAATCCTGGCCACGCTGCGCCAGCGCGCCGAAGACGCCCTCGGCGACGAACTGGTCGGCGCCGTCATCACGGTGCCGGCGTATTTCGACGACGCCCAGCGCCAGGCCACCAAGGACGCGGCCCAGCTGGCCGGCTTGAACGTGCTGCGCCTGCTGAGCGAGCCGACCGCCGCGGCCATCGCCTACGGCCTCGACAACGCCTCCGAAGGCACCTTCGCGGTCTACGACCTGGGCGGCGGCACCTTCGACATCTCGATCCTCAAGCTCAGCAAGGGCGTCTTCGAAGTGCTCTCCACCGGCGGCGATTCGGCGCTGGGCGGCGACGACTTCGACCACCGCCTGTTCTGCTGGATACACGAGCAGGAAAAGCTGGCGCCGCTGTCCGACGAGGACACCGCGATCCTGATGGTCAAAGCGCGCGAGGCCAAGGAGCAGCTGTCGACCAACACCGAAGTGACGGTTGACGCGGTCCTCAACTCCGGCGAGGAAGTGCACCTGCGCGTCAGCGCCGAGACCTTCACCGACATCACCAAGCACCTGGTCGCCAAGACCATGAACGCGATCAAGAAGGCGCTGCGCGACGCCAGCGTCGACGTCGACGACATCGACGGCGTCGTCATGGTCGGCGGCGCCACGCGCATGCCGCACGTGCGGCGCGCCGTCGGCGACTATTTCAAGACCATTCCGCACGCCAACATCGACCCCGACAAGGTGGTCGCGCTGGGCGCGGCGATCCAGGCCAATCTGCTGGCCGGCAACCGCGCCGCCGGCGACGATTGGCTGCTGCTGGACGTGATCCCGCTGTCGCTGGGGATCGAAACCATGGGCGGCCTGGTCGAGAAGATCATCCCGCGCAATTCGACGATACCGTGCGCGCGCGCCCAGGAATTCACCACCTTCAAGGACGGCCAGACCGCCCTGGCCGTGCACGTGCTGCAGGGCGAGCGCGAGCTGGTGTCGGACTGCCGCTCGCTGGCCCGCTTCGAGCTGCGCGGCATCCCGCCGATGGTGGCCGGCGCGGCGCGCATCCGCATCACCTACCAGGTCGACGCCGACGGCCTGCTATCGGTGTCGGCGCGCGAGTTGCGCTCCGGCGTCGAGGCGTCGATCAGCGTCAAGCCGGCCTACGGCCTGGGCGACGACGACGTCGCGCGCATGCTGCAGGACTCGTACAAGTCGGCCGACGTCGACATGGTCGCGCGCGCGCTGCGCGAAGAGCAGGTCGAGGCCGAGCGCATCCTGCTGGCGACCCAGTCCGCGCTGGACGAGGACGGCGCCCTGCTCGACGCCGCCGAGCGCGTGGCGGTCGACGCGCTGATGGACGCCGTGCGCGGCGCGATCGCCGCCTCGCTGGCCGGCACGCTCGACCACACCGGCCTGAAGCTGGCCGTCGAGGCGCTGGCCAACGGTACCGAGGAATTCGCGTCACGCCGCATGGACCGCAGCGTGCGCAGCGCCCTGAAGGGCAAAACGCTGGACCAGGTCGGATAAACGGGCCGACCCGGCTGGTTGTTCGAGCGCCCCAAGAACATTACATGTAGAGGTAACAAGTGCCACAAATCGTATTCCTGCCCCATCCAAAATTGTGCCCTGAAGGCGCCGTGATTGACGCGCCAGCGGGCAAGTCGCTGTGCGACATCATGCTCGAGAACGACATCAACATCGAGCACGCCTGCGAAAAGTCGTGCGCCTGCACCACCTGCCACGTGCTGGTGCGCGAAGGCTTCGCCTCGCTCGGCGAAGCCGGCGAAACGGAAGAGGATTTGCTCGACAAGGCCTGGGGCTTGGAAGCCGTGTCGCGCCTGTCGTGCCAGTCCATCGTCGCCGACGTCGACCTGGTTATCGAAATTCCGAAGTACACCATCAACCAGGTCAGCGAAGGCAGCCACTAATGCACCGGAGCCCGACATGAAATGGAGTGACATCAACGTCATCGCGGAAACGCTGTACGACAAATTCCCGGACATCGATCCGCTGACGATCCGCTTCACCGACCTGCACAACTGGGTGGTGGATCTGGACGGTTTCGACGACGACCACAGCCGCGGCGGCGAAAAAGTGCTGGAAGCGATACAGGCGGCGTGGATCGATGAAGCGCGCTAAGCCGGTGGCGGACGCCGCCACGAACCTCGCCGCGATGCCCGAGATTAAACCGGGCCAGTCGATCGCCCTGCTGCAAGAGCTGCACATCCTGACCCGCGAGGGCAAGATGAACCAGGACAGCCGGCGCAAGTTGAAGCAGGTTTACCACCTGTACCAGTTCATCGAGCCGCTGCTCAAGGAAATCCAGCAGGACCACCCGGCGATCTCGCTGGTGGACCACGGCGCCGGCAAGTCCTATCTGGGCTTCATCCTGTACGACCTGTTCTTCAAGACGCTGAACGACGGCTCGCGCATCTACGGTATCGAAACGCGCGAAGAGCTGGTGCAAAAGTCGCAGGAACTGGCGAAAAAGCTGGACTTCCCCGGCATGTCGTTCCTCAACCTGTCGGTGGCAGAGTCGACCGAATCGGACCTGCTGCCGCGGCAAATCGACGTCGTCACCGCTCTGCACGCCTGCAACACGGCGACCGACGACGCCATCCAGTTCGCCCTCAAAAAGCGCGCCAAATTCATGGTGCTGGTGCCGTGCTGCCAGGCCGAAGTGGCGTCCGTGCTGAAGAAGAACAAGGGTAAAACGTTGGGCAAGAACGCGCTGACCGAACTGTGGCGCCATCCGCTGCACACGCGCGAATTCGGCAGCCAGATCACCAACGTGCTGCGTTGCCTGCAACTGGAAGCGCACGGCTACCAGGTCAGCGTGACCGAACTGGTCGGTTGGGAACACTCGATGAAAAACGAGTTGATCGTCGCCAGCTACAAAAACCTGCCGCGCCAGCGCCCGACCGAGCGCCTGCAAGAGGTGCTTGAAACGCTGGGCCTGGAAGAAATGGGCCACCGCTTCTTCGCCGAGAAAGTGGCCGAGGCGCAAGCCGCGCAGTCAGCCGGACGGCCGCAATAACGTCACGCTGGCCTACCCCGTAGGTCGGATTAGCGAAGCCTAATCCGACGTTCGTTGGCGCCTCGTCTTGCGCTACACTACAAGCCGCCGCCCGCCGGCTATCCGCAATCCCGAAAAACGCAAAAACGAGGCGAACCATGAGTGGCATGACCGAGCAATGGCTGGATCTGCGCAGCGACACCGTCACCCGCCCCGGCGCGGCAATGCGCGAAGCGATGCGGGCCGCGCCGGTGGGCGACGACGTCTACGGCGACGACCCCAGCGTCAACCGCCTGCAAGACTACGCGGCCGAGCTGTTCGGCTTCGAAGCCGCGCTGTTCGCCCCGTCCGGCACCCAAAGCAACCTGATCGGCCTGCTGGTCCACTGCGGCCGCGGCGACGAATACCTGGTTGGCCAGGAAGCGCACACCTTCCGCTACGAGGCCGGCGGCGCCGCCGTGCTGGGCAGCATCCAGCCGCAGCCTATCCTCAACCAAGCCGACGGCAGCATCGCGCTGGCCGACATCGCCGCGCAAATCAAACCGGACGACTTTCACTTCGCCCGCAGTAAACTGCTGGCCTTGGAAAACACCATCGGCGGGCGCGTTCTGGGCGCCGATTACCTGGCGCAGGCCACCGCGCTGGCGCACAGCCGTGGCCTGGCCACGCACCTGGACGGCGCGCGCATCTGCAACGCCGCCGTGAAGCAGGGCGTCAGCCTGCGCGCCGCCGTGGCCGGCTTCGACAGCGTCTCCGTTTGCCTGTCGAAAGGGCTGGGCGCGCCGGTCGGCTCGCTGCTGTGCGGCGGCAAACCCTTCATCGCCCAAGCCAAACGCTGGCGCAAGATGCTCGGCGGCGGCATGCGCCAGGCTGGCGGGCTGGCCGCTGCCGGCCACTACGCGCTGGAACACAACGTCGCGCGCTTGGCGGACGACCACGCCAACGCCGCCTTCCTGGCGCGGGAGTTGGGGCAGATCCATGGCATCAGCGTCAGCGCGCCGCAAACCAATATCCTCTACGTCGACATGCCGGCGGCCGCCTGCGCCGGGCTGAACGCCGCGCTGCAGGCCGAGCGCATTCGCGTGTCGATGGGGCCGCACTTGCGTCTGGTCACGCACCTGGACGCGTCGCGCGCCGATCTGCAGCGGCTGGTCGACGTTGTCGCCGACTACTTCAAGATGCCGCAAGCCTAAGCAAAAGCGGCGGGAAAAGAGACGCCTACAGGGCGGCGCCGGCGAGAAGCGGGCGCCGCGAGCGGTTACAATAGCGCTTTCCCTCAGCTTTTCTTTTCTTTCAATGACATCCTCCAGTATAGATACCACCGTCCGCCTCGCCAAACGCCTGGCGGAGTCGCTCCCTTGTTCGCGCCGCGAGGCCGAGCTGTATATCGAGGGCGGCTGGGTCAGCGTGGACGGTCAACTGGTGGAGGAGGCCGGCGCCCGCGTCGCGCCCGAGCAAACGGTCGAGCTGGCGCCCGGCGCGACGCTGGAGGAGATTCCGCCGGTGACGATTTTGCTGCACAAGCCGGCGGGTTTCAACGCCGGCATCGGCAGGGACGGCGCGCCGGCGCTCACTTGCCTCGGCCAGGAATCGCTGACTGAAACCGATCGCAGCGGCCAGCGCTTCCTGAAGCGCCACCTGGGCGGTTTGACCTTGACGAATCCGCTCGACACCAAGGCCAGCGGGCTGGTGATCTTCACGCAGGACTTCCGCGTGGCGCGCAAGCTGGTCGACGAGGCGGCGCGCATCGAGCAGGAATACATTGTCGAGGTGGCCGGCGATATCGTCGAGAACGGTCTGGCGCTGCTGAACCACGGTTTGCCGTTCAATGGCAAGCCGCTGGCGCCGATCAAGGTGAGCTGGCAGAACGAGACGCGGCTGCGCTTCGCCTTGAAGGGCGTGCAGCCGGGCCAGATAGAGCATATGTGCCGGATGGTGGGCTTGTCGGTGGTGGCGATGAAGCGGCTGCGCGTTGGCCGCATGTCGATGGCGGCGCTGCCGTCGGGGCAGTGGCGCTACCTGCAGGGCTTCGAGCGCTTCTGACGCCAAGGCGCCGGCGGCCTATTGCCGGCCCGCGGAGTTCAGGCGGTGGTGGCGGTCTTGGTTTTTACCGGCTTCGGCAGCGCGATCAGGCGGGTGCCGAGCAGTTTGTCGTGCAGGAACTGGCCGTTCTTGTCGAGGAGGGCGGTGCCGGCCCAGGCGGCCATGCCAAGCGCAAAGGCGATGCCCATCTGCGGCCGGCTCAGATGCAAGGCGTAGCTCGCCACCAGCGCCGGCAGGAACCAGCCCCACGCCAGCATGTAGCGCGCCGCCGCGACCTTGATCGGCAGGCGGGCGTAGCCCGGCTTCACCAGTTTGATGCGCCAGGTTTTCATTGCCAGCGTATGTCCGCTGTCGGTCCAGAAGTGGATGAAGTAGGCCGCCGTCACCAGGAAGAGCGTGCATTGCAGCGCGTGCTCGTAGACCGGCCCCTGGCGGTTTTGCGTCAGCAGCAGGAAGACCGAGACGGCGGCCAGTTCCACCGCCACCAGCAGCAGCGCTTCGTAAATCATGCAGATCAGGCGGCGGGGCAGGGTGGGGGTGGTAATGCTCAGCTTGCTATTTGACATTGGATGGCGCTACCGGGCTGGCCGGGGTGGTGGTGGACGGGACGGCGCTGTTGGCTGCGGGCGCAAGCGGCGGCGCGGCCGCGGCCGGTGCCGCGCCAGTGGCGCCGCCGGCCGGCGTTGGCGCCACCGCCGGCGCGGCGCCGGGCGCGGTAGGCGCTGCGCCGGTGCCGGCCTTGGCCGGTGGAATGACTTTGGACCTGTTGGGCGTGGCGCTCGGCACGTTGGCCAGGCGCTTTTTGGCGGCCGCCTCGGCGAGCTTTTTCTTTTCGTCCTCGGGCAACTGCTGGTATTGCTCCCACTGCTCAGATTTTTTGGCGGGTTCGATTTTCTTGGTGCGCGAAAAATTCTCGCGCACCAGGCGGCGCTGTTCGGGCGTCATCTTGATCCATTCGCGCATGCGCTCGTGTACGCGCTGTTGCTCGTCCGGATTCATCGAGGCGAAGCGGTTGGCGATGTCCATCCATTTTTGCTTGCGCAGCGTTTCCAGGGTGTCCCATTCGGCCGCCAGCGGCAGCAGCGCCGCCTGCTGCGGGCGGCTCAGCTCGGTCCAGAGCGGTTTGACGAGGGCTTTCTGCGCCGTCTTGGGCGCGGCGGCGCGCCCGCCGGTGAGGCCGCCGAGCGTAGCCGTCGGCATGGCCGGGGCCGCCACCGGCGCGGCCGCGGCCGGCGCGGCGGCCGGCGCAGTGGCGCTGACCCACGACGCGCCGGCCAACGCCGCCGCGCCCAAACCGATCAATGCGATCCGAACCTTGTTGCTCGCCATCCTTATTGCTCGCGTTTCGTCGTCAGGTAGGCGTTGAAGCCGTGGTCAAGGTAGGCCGACAGCGGCAACTCGTCGGACAGCACTTCGGCGTCGAGTTCGGCCAGTTCGGCGATTTGCTGGTCTTGCTCGTACTGGTAGATGCCCACCACGCCGGCGCCCATGGCCAGCAGCGGCAGCACCAGCGACATGCGGCCCAACAGGGCGAAGGGTTGCGAGAAGAAGCGTCCGATGGTGCCCGCCGCAACGCTGTGCGCTAGCGGCGCCGGCGCGTGCGCCTTCTTGCGCGCCATCGCCTGCGCGCGCGCGGCGGCCAGCCGCTCGCTTGTCGACGGCGGCAAGTTGTCCAGTTTTTCGTTCAGCGCGTGCCGCACCTTGTAAGCGAAATTCAGGTCCTCGGTATTCATAGTGTTATTCCTTTGGCTTTGAGCGATTCTGCGAGGGTGTGCGTTGCGCGCGAACAATGCGTTTTTACGCTGCCCTCGGAGCAGCCCATCGCTTCGGCTGTTTCAGCCACGTCCATATCTTGCCAGTAACGCATGAGGAAGGCTTCCCGTTGACGCGCCGGCAGCTTTTGTACCGCTTCGTCGATCAAATCGAGCGTTTGTGCCCGCTCCACCTTGTCGGCGCTCGACTCGGACGCCTGCGAGCCCTGCTCGGCCTCGTACGACTCCAGTATATCAAAGTCCTCGTGTTCGTCGCCGGCTCCCTTCATGCCCGAAAACAGGCTGACCCAGGCGTTGCGCACTTTTTCTCTGCGGAAATAGTCGAGGATGGTGTTCTGGAGGATGCGCTGGAACAGCATCGGCAGCTCGGCGGCCGGCTTGTCGCCGTATTTTTCGGCGAGTTTAATCATCGCGTCTTGCACGATGTCGAGCGCGGACTCGTCTTTGCGAACGGCGTAGGCGGCTTGCTTGAAGGCGCGCCGCTCGACATGCTCGAGAAAGTTGGATAGTTCTTTATCTGTTGCCATGCAATCTGGAGCGGGCTGCCGGGGATACGGGGTGGTAGGGACACTGGTCTGGAAGGCGGCGGCGCGCCTGGCGGCGGTGCCCGGAAGCCTCCCGGCTGGCGGCGTTTTGCGAACTGAGCGCATGCTAGCAAAAAACGCCTGTTCTTGCATGATTTTTACGACGTTCGCTACCAGAAAAGCACTTTCCCAACAATTTATCTTGACCAGAATGGTGCGACGCAGTAACGTATGGAACGCTTTGAACATCCCGAAGCTCTATGGTCTGGTCGCGCTCGGCACACAACGCCAACAGCGGCAAGACGCGCTTTCATATGTAGGCAGTTTGCTCTAACCCGCGCCACAAGCGCGAGAGGTACGTGTAAAGCGCTACAGAAACTCCAGCCGAACGAGTTGCGTTAAGCGTCGTTTTGTAAGGCATCTACGGGTGCCCAAAGAAACGTCGTGACCGCAGAGAGAAGGGAAGCAGGGAGCACTGTTGCGTACCGTGTATTTCGTCAGGAAAGAGCATCCGATCAATCTCCCAATGGACCTTGAAAGGAATGTTTCATGAATACCGAAGCAGCATTACCCATCACAGGCGCGGAAATACTGGTGCGCTGTCTGGCGGAAGAGGGCGTCGAGCACGTCTTCGGCTATCCGGGCGGAGCGGTCCTGTATATCTATGACGCGATTTTCCAGCAAAACAAATTCCAGCATATCCTGGTGCGCCACGAACAGGCCGCCGTGCACGCCGCCGACGCCTATTCGCGCAGCTCGAACAAGGTTGGCGTCGCCCTGGTCACCTCCGGCCCCGGCGTCACCAATGCCGTCACGGGCCTGTCGACCGCGTACATGGATTCGATTCCGATGGTGGTCATCTCCGGCCAGGTGCCGAGCCACGCCATCGGCCAGGATGCCTTCCAGGAATGCGACACCGTCGGCATCACCCGTCCGGTGGTCAAGCACAACTTCCTCGTCAAGGATGTCAAGGATCTGGCCGAAACGATCAAGAAAGCCTTCTTCATCGCCAAAACCGGCCGTCCGGGCCCCGTCCTGGTCGACATCCCTAAAGACATCAGCATGCACAAGTGCCTGTTCTCGTACCCGAAAGAGGTCGAGATGCGCTCCTACCGTCCGGTCGACAAGGGCCATTCGGGACAGATCCGCAAGGCGGTGCAATTGCTGCTGCAAGCCGAAAGGCCGATGATCTACACCGGCGGCGGCGTGATCCTGGCCAACGCTTCGCCCGAGCTGAACAAGCTGGTCGACAAGCTCGGCTTCCCGGTCACCAACACGCTGATGGGCCTGGGCGCCTATCGCGCGTCGAGCGAGCAGTACCTCGGCATGCCGGGTATGCACGGCACCTACGAAGCGAACATGGCGATGCAAAACTGCGACGTCCTGATCGCCATCGGCGCCCGCTTCGACGACCGCGTGATCGGCAACCCGAAGCATTTCGCCTCGCATCCGCGCAAAATCATCCACGTCGACATCGACCCTTCGTCGATCTCGAAGCGCGTCAAGGTCGACATTCCCATCGTCGGCAACGTCAAGGACGTGCTGATCGAGTTCCTGGCGCAGTTGGACGCGGCCGAGGCCAAGGTCAACACGCCGGCGCTGAAAACCTGGTGGAAGCAGATCGAAGAGTGGCGCGGCAAGGATTGCCTGAAGTTCGCCACCTCGGACCTGGTCATCAAGCCGCAGTCCGTGGTCGAGAAAGTGTTCCAGATCACCAAGGGCGACGCCTTCATTACCTCCGACGTCGGCCAGCACCAGATGTGGGCGGCGCAGTATTACCGCTTCGACAAGCCGCGGCGCTGGATCAATTCCGGCGGCCTGGGCACGATGGGCGTGGGCTTGCCGTACGCCATGGGCGTGCAGATGGCCAACCCGGACGCGACCGTTGCCTGCATCACCGGCGAGGGCTCGATCCAGATGTGCATCCAGGAACTGGCGACCTGCAAGCAATACCATCTGACGCCGAAGATCATCATGCTCAACAACCGTTTCCTCGGCATGGTGCGCCAGTGGCAACAGATCGATTACGGCTCGCGCTATTCCGAGTCGTACATGGATTCGCTGCCGAACTTCGAGAAGCTGGCCGAGGCCTATGGCCACGTCGGCATGAAAATTGAAAAACCCGGCGATGTGGATGGCGCCTTGCAAGAGGCGTTCGCCATGAAAGACAGGCTGGTGTTCATGAACTTTATCACCGATCAATCGGAGAACGTGTGGCCGATGGTGAAGGCGGGCAAGGGCCTCTCCGAAATGATGCTGGGTTCGGAGGACTTATAAGATGAGACACATTATTTCTGTCTTGCTGGAAAACGAAGCCGGCGCCCTGTCGCGCGTGGTCGGTCTGTTCTCGGCCCGCGGCTACAACATCGAAACCTTGACCGTTGCGCCAACCGAAGATCCGACGCTGTCGCGCATGACCATCGTCACCAGCGGCTCGGACGACATCATCGAGCAGATCACCAAGCACTTGAACCGGCTGATTGAAGTCGTCAAGGTGGTCGACCTGACCGAGGGCGCGCATATCGAGCGCGAGTTGATGCTGATTAAGGTGCGCGCGGTCGGCAAGGAGCGTGAGGAAATGAAACGCACCGCCGACATCTTCCGCGGCCGCATCATCGACGTCACCGAAAAGACTTACACGATCGAACTGACCGGCAACAAGGTCAAGCTCGACGCGTTCATCGATTCGATCGACCGCGCCTCGATTTTGGAAACCGTGCGCACCGGCGGTTCCGGCATTGGACGCGGCGAACGCATCCTCAAAGTTTGATCCAGTAGCATCGAATCATTTCGTGCCCCTTGCGGGCACATAACAAAAATTTAAATCAGGATATACCATGAACGTTTTTTACGACAAAGATTGCGACCTCTCCCTCATCGCCGGTAAGAAAGTTGCCATCATCGGCTACGGTTCGCAAGGCCACGCCCACGCGCAAAACTTGAACGATTCGGGCATCGACGTCACCGTCGGCCTGCGCAAGGATGGCGCTTCGTGGAACAAAGTCAAGAACGCCGGTCTGAAAGTGGCGGAAGTAAACGACGCGGTCAAAGCCGCCGACGTCATCATGGTGTTGCTGCCGGACGAGAACATCGCCCAGGTTTACAACGACAACATCGCGCCGAACGCCAAGCAGGGCGCCGTCTTGGCCTTCGCCCACGGTTTCAACGTGCATTACGGCCAAGTCGTGCCGCGCGCCGACCTGGACGTCATCATGATCGCCCCTAAGGCGCCGGGCCACACCGTGCGCGGCACCTACGCCCAAGGCGGCGGCGTGCCCCACCTGATCGCCGTGTACCAGGATAAATCGGGCAACGCCCGCAACATCGCCCTGTCGTACGCCATGGCGAACGGCGGCGGCCGCGCCGGCATCATCGAAACGAACTTCCGCGAAGAAACCGAAACCGACTTGTTCGGCGAGCAAGCTGTTCTGTGCGGCGGCGCCGTCGAACTGATCAAGGCCGGCTTCGAAACCCTGGTCGAAGGCGGTTACGCTCCAGAAATGGCGTACTTCGAGTGCCTGCACGAATTGAAACTGATCGTCGACCTGATCTATGAAGGCGGTATCGCCAACATGAACTACTCGATCTCGAACAACGCGGAATACGGCGAATACGTGACCGGTCCACGGATCGTTACCGAAGACACCAAAAACGCGATGCGCCAATGCCTGAAAGACATCCAGACCGGCGAATACGCCAAGAGCTTCATCCTGGAAAACAAGGCCGGCGCGCCCACCCTGATCTCGCGTCGTCGCCTGACCTCCGAGCACCAGATTGAAGAAGTCGGCGCGAAGCTGCGTTCGATGATGCCTTGGATCGCTAAAAACAAACTGGTCGACCAGACCAAGAACTAAGAAGTAAACAGGGTTCAACGGGCCGGCGCCATGCCGGTCCCGAGAATTCGGTTGATGGCGGGACATTCTGGCTACTTTGCAACTATTTGTGAATATGGGCCGGATTGTTGTAAATTCAGGTAAAGTTGAAATTACTGCCAGTTTTGCTGGTCTCGCGCAAACAATGGGGCATACGTGCCCCATTTGCGTTTCATCAACCAAGGAGTGTTTTATGACCGTATTTAAGACCGTTCTCGTCGCAGCCGCCGCGCTGAGCGCCCAGGTGCACGCCCAATCCCTGCCGACCGCCGGCACGCTGGTGGTGGTGCCCGCATACGGCGAAGTCAAGCATGCCAACGACCAGGTCGTGGCGACGTTGGCGATTGAAGAGCAGGACAAGGACAAAGCCGCGGCGGCGTCGCGGGTGAATCAAAAAATGAACAAGGGCATGGCGATCGTCAAGAAGGAAGATCCGCAGGCCGTTCTGAAAACCCAGGGCTATTACACCTATCCGGTCTACCCGGAAGACCGTCCGCTGCCGCCTGGCGCGGTCGCCAAGACGCGCGTGCCGACCTCGTGGCGCGTCGGCCAATACCTGCAAGTAACCACCAGCAACCTGGCCGCCTTGCCGAAAACCGTGGCCGCCGCGCAAAACGTGCTGACCTTGAACGGCCTGCAGTTCGGCCTGACGCCGGCCACCACGCGCAAGCTGGACGACCAGCGCATTGCCGCCACCTATCAAAACCTGAACGAGCGCGTCGCCTCGATCGCCGCGGCGATGGGCCGCAAGGTGTCCGACGCCGTGCTCGACACGGTTGACTTCGAAGGCTCGGGCAATTACGCCCAGCGCGAGGGCGGCCAGGCGGCGCCGATGGCGATGCGGGCGATGATGAAGGATTCGGCCCAGGTCGAAGAGCCGAGCTTCGAGCCGGGCGAGACCACGCTGGAAATGCGCCTGGTTGGCAAGCTGAAGTTCAAGTAAGCGTTGCCTTAATCAAGTAAGCTGTTTGAGCGCTTTTCTTTGCTGTTCGCTCCTCTATAATGGGGGCGAACGCCGGCGGCGCTGCCGCCGGTTAAAGCGATACAGCGACTGTATTTGATTAGCCCGTAGTACATTGAAATGGAATCATATGGCAAACTTTCCCCGTCGTAGAGCCAAGAACGGCGTGCCGTCGGCGCCGAAGGCTTCGCGCTTCAGCAAATTCGCGCGCCAGCCAGTGGGCGAGGCGGCCGGCAAGAAATCCCTGCGCCGGCGCGGGATTTACCTGCTGCCGAACGCGTTCACGACGGCGGCCCTGTTTTGCGGCTTCTACGCGATTGTCATGGCGATGAACCTGAAGTTCGAGCACGCCGCCTGGGCGATTTTCATTGCCATGATCCTCGACGGCCTGGACGGGCGTATCGCCCGCCTGACCAACACCCAAAGCGAATTCGGCGCCCAGTACGACAGCCTGTCGGACATGGTGTCCTTCGGCGCCGCGCCGGCGCTGGTGATCTATGAATGGTCGCTGCGCGGCATGGGCAAGATGGGCTGGCTGGCGGCCTTCGTCTATTGCGCCGGCGGCGCCCTGCGCCTGGCCCGTTTCAACACGAATATCGAAGTGGTCGACAAGCGCTTCTTCCAGGGGCTGCCCAGCCCGGCCGCGGCCGCCATGGTGGCCGGCTACATCCTGTTGATGGAAGACGTGCAAGTGTCCGGCGTGCAACTGGCCTGGGTGTCCTGGTGCATCGCCCTGTTCGCCGGCCTGACCATGGTCAGCAACGTGCCGTTCTACAGCTTCAAGGACGTCAACTTCCGCAAGTCGGTGCCCTTCATTGCGGTGTTTTTGATCGCGCTGGCCTTCGCGCTGGTGTCGATCGATCCGCCGAAAGTGCTGTTTCCCATATTTGTTGCGTACGGCCTGTCCGGTTACGCGGTCTATTTCTGGCGCATGGCAAAGGGCAAGCCCGTCAGCATCATCCAGACCGACAAGGAGTCCGTCGACCGCAGCGAGCGTCGCTAGGCTGGACTGCCGCGAAGGCGGCGCAGTCGGTGAGCTAATTTCTTTTCATGCCATCAGGAGCAGCCATGAGCAATGCCAACCGACTCATCATTTTTGACACCACCTTGCGCGACGGCGAGCAATCGCCCGGCGCATCGATGACCAAAGAGGAGAAGCTGCGCATTGCCAAGCAATTGGAGCGGATGAAGGTCGACGTCATCGAGGCCGGCTTCGCCGCCGCCTCGCAGGGCGACTTCGAAGCGATCAAGGCGATCGCCACGGCGGTGCGCGAGTCGACTATCTGCTCCTTGTCGCGCGCCAACGACCGCGACATCTCGCGCGCGGCCGAGGCGCTGGCGCCGGCCGAGCGCAAGCGCATCCACACCTTCATCGCCACCTCGCCGCTGCACATGGAAATGAAGTTGCGCATGCTGCCGGAGGAGGTGCTGCTGCAGGCGCGCCACGCGGTGCGCTACGCGCGCCAGTTCACCGACGACATCGAGTTCAGCCCGGAAGACGGCAGCCGCTCGGACGAGGACTTCCTGTGCCGCGTGCTCGAGGGCGTCATCGCCGAGGGCGCCACCACCATCAACTTCCCCGACACCGTCGGCTACGCCGTGCCGGAAATCTTCGGCGAGACCATCCGCCGCCTGCGCGAGCGCATTCCCAACTCCGATAAGGCGGTCTGGTCGGTGCACTGCCACAACGACCTGGGGCTGGCCGTGGCCAACTCGCTGGCCGGCGTGATGATAGGCGGCGCGCGCCAGATCGAATGCACCATCAACGGCCTGGGCGAGCGCGCCGGCAACACCGCGCTGGAAGAGGTGGTGATGGCGCTGCGCACCCGCGCCGGCTATTACAATCTGGAAGTGGGCATCGACACCACGCAAATTGTCGCCGCCTCGAAGATGGTGTCGCAAATCACCGGTTTCGCGGTGCAGCCGAACAAGGCGGTGGTGGGCGCGAACGCCTTCGCGCACGCGTCCGGCATCCACCAGGACGGCATCCTGAAGTCGCGCGAGACCTATGAAATCATGCGCGCCGAAGACGTCGGCTGGTCGGCCAACAAAATCGTGCTGGGCAAGCTGTCGGGGCGCAACGCCTTCAAGCAGCGCCTGCTGGAACTGGGCATCGCGCTCGAGTCCGAGGCCGAGATCAACGCCGCCTTCGTGCGCTTCAAGGAACTGGCCGACCGCAAATCGGAAATCTTCGACGAAGACATCATGGCCCTGGTGACCGACGAGCAACAGGCCCAGGACCGCGAGTTCTACCGCTTCGTGTCGCTGTCGCAGCGCTCGGAAACGGGCGAGACGCCGGCCGCCAGCGTGGTGTTCTCGATGGACGGCAAGGAATACCACTGCGAAGGCAAGGGCGACGGCCCGGTCGACGCCACCGTCAACGCGATTGAAAGCGAAGTGGCCAGCGGCGCCGAACTGGTGCTGTTCTCCGTCAACGCCATCAGCACCGGCACGCAGTCGCAGGGCGAAGTGACGATGCGCCTGTCCAAGACCGGGCGCATCGTCAACGGCGTCGGCGCCGACCCGGACATCATCGTCGCCTCGGCCAAAGCCTACCTGTCTGCGCTCAACAAACTGCATTCGAAGATTGAAAAGGTCAATCCGCAGCTGTAGATAGTAAAACCGGGGACAGACCACGTTTTCCGAGCAACTTCCGCCGGAAATCGTGGTCTGTCCCCTCGCTTTTGGTTGACGTCACCTGAAAAAACCGCGCCGCTCCTCCTTCAGCGGATCAGGGCCGTTCATCAGCGAATGCACCACTCCGTTGCCGTCGAAGTGCACGTGCATCATCGAATCCCACACGCCCGACTCCTTGTAGCGATACGACCATACCTCCAGCTTTTGCCACGACAGGTAGGAGGTTTCGGCCGGGCCTCCGATGATGCGCAGCACGTCTTGCTTGGTGGCGACGCCAACCTTGATGGCGGCGTATTTTTCCGCCGTCAGTACTTGCCCGTAGGACTTCAGCAAGCCGTCCGGGCCGATCCTCGCCATATACGTGTATTGGCCGAAGGGGCCGGTGGCGTACTCGAGCAAGGTGTCCTCGCCGGCCGGGTAGACGGCGGTGGGCCGGCCCTGTTTCGCCTCGACGGCGGCGCGCGGCTCGCCCGGCATGGGCGGCGGGCCGCCGAATCCGGCGCAGGCGCCCAGGCAGATTGCCAGCCCAAGCGTTGCCAACTTCATTACTTTATTCATCGGATCATCCTTAAAAGCCGCACATGCCTATTCTGCACCAAGAAAAGGCGACACGATTGGATACACGGGCGGGTTTTTCCGATATACTTGCGCGTCTGGTCTTTTGGCTGGAATTTTTTAATCGTAGTTCACGGTGCTTTGGGTTCAGACTCGCTGCACCGCATGTGAAAGGTTTATCATGACTGTAGAAAACATCAACAAAACCGCCATCATCGCGGACAACGCACGTGGTCAGAACGACACTGGCTCCCCGGAAGTGCAAGTTGCGCTGCTGACAGCTCGTATCAACGAACTGAACGGCCACTTCAAGGCACACTCGAAGGATCACCACTCCCGTCGCGGTCTGATCATGATGGTTAACCGTCGTAAGAGCCTGCTGTCGTACCTGAAGGCGAAAGACGCTACCCGTTATCGCGAACTGATCGCTAAACTCGGCCTGCGCAAGTAATTTTTGCCGCACACGGTTTATACAGAAATGCCTGCGCCAGTTCGCTGACGCGGGCATTTTTGTCATTTGAAATTGCTTTTTTGATTCTATTTTGCAAGAGATATGCTGGCGCGGCAATACGCCGCCGGCCCGGCCGGCAAGACGGATTGGCCATCCCCGATCAGCAGTAAAGGCGGCGCCTCACGCGTGGGGCGCCGCCTGTGGTGAGGTGAACGACAGCTCCTGAAAATCTGTCGGCAATTAGAAAGGGATTACCCATGTTTAATAAAGTTACGAAAACCTTCCAGTACGGTCAACACCAAGTAACGCTGGAAACCGGCGAAATCGCGCGCCAGGCTTCCGGCGCAGTGCTGGTATCGATCGAAGATACCGTCGTTCTGGCAACCGTCGTCGCGCGCAAAGACGCCAAGCCAGGCCAGGATTTCTTCCCGTTGACCGTGGACTATGTTGAAAAAACCTACGCTGCCGGTAAAATCCCGGGCGGTTTTTTCAAACGCGAAGGTCGTCCTTCCGAAAAAGAAACACTGACATCCCGCCTGATCGACCGTCCAATCCGCCCTCTGTTCCCGGAAGGCTACTTGAATGAAGTGCAAATCATCATTCACGTGTTGTCGGTCAACCCAGAAATCGATCCCGACATCGCCGCGATGATCGGCGCTTCGGCCGCCCTGTGCGTCTCCGGCGTGCCGTTCAGCGGCCCGATCGGCGCCGCCCGCGTCGGTTACGCCAACGGCCAGTACATCCTGAACCCGACCACCACGCAGCTGAAAACCTCGGAAATGGACCTGGTTGTCGCCGGTACCGAAACCGCCGTGCTGATGGTCGAATCGGAAGCCAAGCAACTGTCCGAAGAAATCATGCTGGGCGCGGTCGTGTTCGGCCACGATCAGATGAAAGCAGTCATCGACGCGATCCACGAACTGGTGCGCGACGGCGGCAAGCCGGAAGTGGAATGGGCGCCTGCGCCGAAAAACGAAGCGCTGATCGCCCGCGTTGAGCATTTCGGCGGCGCCAAAGTGCGCGATGCCTACCAGACCAAAGACAAGCAGGAGCGTACCGCCAAGCTGAAGTCGGCCACCGCCGCCGTGCTGGCCGACCTGAACGCCGAGTCCGCCGCCGCCGGCAACGGTTCGGTCGATTCGGCCGAAGTCAACAACATCCTGTTCGACATGGAAGCGAAGATCGTCCGTTCGCAGATCCTCGACGGCGAGCCACGTATCGATGGCCGCGACACCCGCACCGTGCGCCCGATCTCGATCCGCACCAGCGTGCTGCCACGCACCCACGGTTCGGCCCTGTTCACCCGCGGCGAAACCCAGGCTTTGGTTGTTGCCACCCTGGGCACCGCGCGCGACAGCCAGAAGATCGACGCGCTGATGGGCGAGTTCACCGACAGCTTCATGCTGCATTACAACATGCCTCCGTTCGCCACCGGCGAAACCGGCCGTGTCGGTACGCCTAAACGCCGCGAAATCGGCCATGGCCGCCTGGCCAAGCGCGCGCTGCTGGCTGCGCTGCCCGCACCGGAAGATTTCAGCTACTCGGTACGCCTGGTATCGGAAATAACTGAGTCGAACGGTTCCTCGTCGATGGCTTCGGTCTGCGGCGGTTGCCTGGCGCTGATGGACGCCGGCGTGCCGATGAAATCGCACGTGGCCGGTATCGCCATGGGCCTGATCAAAGAAGGCGGCAAGTTCGCCGTTCTGTCCGACATCCTGGGCGACGAAGACCATCTCGGCGACATGGACTTCAAAGTGGCCGGTACCGCAGTCGGTATCACCGCTTTGCAGATGGACATCAAGATCATGGGCATCACCAAGGAAATTATGCAAGTGGCACTGGCGCAAGCCAAAGAGGGCCGCGACCATATCCTGGGCGAAATGCAAAAAGCCATGCCGCACGTCAAAACCGAATTGTCCGATTTCGCGCCGCGTCTGATCAGCATCAAGATCAACCCGGAAAAGATCCGTGACGTCATCGGCAAGGGCGGCGCCGTCATCCGCGCGCTGACCGAAGAGACCGGCACCCAGATCGACATCAGCGACGAAGGCGTGGTCACCATCGCTTCCGTCGACGCCGCCGCCGGCCAGGAAGCCAAGCGTCGCATCGAGGAATTGACCGCTTCGGTTGAAGTGGGCAAGACCTACGAAGGCACCGTGCTGAAATTGCTGGACTTCGGCGCCATCGTCCAAGTCATGCCAGGCAAAGACGGCTTGCTGCACATCAGCCAGATCGCCAACGAGCGCGTCAACGCCGTTGCCGACTACCTGAAAGAAGGCCAGGTCGTGCGCGTCAAAGTGCTGGAAACCGACGACCGCGGTCGTTTGAAGTTGTCGATGAAAGCCGCCGAAGGCAACGAAGCGGCAGCCGCACAGTAATTCCCTTAGCTTCGGCTAAATAAAAAACCGCCGGTGCGCAAGCCCGGCGGTTTTTTTTTAAGAAATTGGCAGGAAGCTGCCAGTTAAAAAAAGCGGGAACCGAGAGCGTTTCTGGTGCGATACGCGCCGCGCGCCCGTTCCCTATCCGCTGCGCTTCAATTTGACAGTCCGCGGTCTTCCCGCTGGCTTACTACCCATGACATATTGCCGCATGGTAAAATTTATGTTTCATTTGGGGAATATCGCCATGTTTTCATCGCTTCGCAGGCGCCTTATTGCCATTTCCGTATCGATCATCGTGCTGGCCATGCTGGCGGTGGTCGTCGCCAACTTCCTGACCACCCGCTCGCGCACGCTGGAGTCGCTCAACAGCCAGATGTTGCAACTGTCGCAGAGCCATTCCGCGGCGATCGCCGACTGGATGCGTTCGAAGCAGGCGGTGGTGGCGTCGATCAAGCAGTCGGCCGAGTTGCCCGAGCCGCTGGCCAGCCTGAAGGCGGCCGAGCAGGCCGGTAGCTTCGACATGGCCTATATCGGCTACGCCGACAAGCACGCCGTCTTTTCGCAGGAGCGCAAGCGCGCCGCCGACTACGACCCCACGGCCCGTCCGTGGTACGCCAAGGCCAGCCAGGTCGGCGGCCCGATCATCACCGCGCCCTACATCGGCGCCAGCAGCGGCAAGATGCTGGTGACGTTCGCCGAGCCGATCGGCCCCAAAGGCAGTCCGACCGCCGTGGCGGCCGCCGACGTCATGGTCGACGTGGTGGTGCGCAACGTCGCCTCGATCAAGCCAACTCCCAGCAGCTTTGCCTTCCTGCTTGACGGCAGCGGCAAGATCATCGCCCATCCCGACCAGAGCCTGACCCTGAAGCCGGTGACGCAACTCGACGCCGGTTTGACGCAGCAAGTGCTGGAAGAGATCGAGCGCTCCAAGCAAAGCGGGGCGATCCGCCTGAACGGCCGCGACGGCATGCTGCACGTGACCAAGGTCGAGGGTAGCGACTGGCTGCTGGCCACCGTGCTGGACCGCGCAGAGGCGACCGAGGCGCTGAGCGCGATGCTGGCCAGCTCGGCGGTGACGGCGGCGCTGGTGATCGCGCTGGCGGCCTTCACGCTGACGCTGTTGGTGGCGCGCGCGCTGCGCCGCCTCAGCGTGGTGCGCGACGCCATGGCCGACATCGCCACCGGCGACGGCGACCTGACGCGCCGCCTTGACGCCGACGGCGGCGACGAGTTGGCGCAGATCGCCAGCGCCTTCAACCTGTTCGTCGACAAGATCGCCTCGGTGCTGGTGGAAATCCGCCAGATCAGCGGTTCGGTGCGGATCGCCTCGAGCGAAATCGCCGCCGGCAACGCCGACCTGTCGGCGCGCACCGAAGCGCAGGCCGGCTCGCTGGAAGAGACCGCCAGCTCGATGGAAGAGTTGACCTCGACCGTCAAGCAAAACGCCGACAACGCGCGCATCGCCAACCAACTGGCGGTATCGGCCTCGGTCGTCGCGGTCAAGGGCGGCGACGTCGTCGGCCAAGTGGTCGGCACCATGGCGTCGATCAAGGAAAGCTCGCGCAAGATCGTCGACATTATCGGCGTCATCGACAGCATCGCCTTCCAGACCAACATCCTGGCGCTGAACGCGGCGGTGGAAGCGGCACGGGCCGGCGAGCAGGGCCGCGGCTTCGCCGTGGTCGCCTCCGAAGTGCGCAACCTGGCGCAGCGCTCGGCCGGCGCCGCCAGGGAAATCAAGGAATTGATCGGCGATTCGGTCGACAAAGTCGACGCCGGCGGCAAGCTGGTCGACGAGGCCGGCCAAACCATGGGCTTGATCGTCGACTCGGTCAAGCAGGTCGCCACCATCATGGGCGAGATCACCGTCGCCAGCCAGGAGCAGAGCGCCGGCATCGAGGAAGTCAACACCGCCATCACCCACATGGACGAAATGACGCAGCAGAACGCCGCGCTGGTGGAGCAGGCCGCCGCGGCCGCCGAGAGCCTGCAGGAGCAGGCCGTGACGCTGGCGCAGATGGTCGGCGTGTTCCGCCTGGGCGAGGACGCCCCGGCGGCGCCGGCGGCGCGCCAGCACGCTGCCGTCGCCGTCCGCCCGTTGGCACCGCGCAGCGCGCCGGCGCGCCCGGCCACACCGGCCAGAGCGGCCGCGGCGCCGAAGAAGATCGCCACCCCCGCTCAAGGCGGCAACGACGATTGGGAAGAGTTTTAAGGTCTACCCCTTGGATTGGTCATAGCCAGCCATCGACACCGCCAGCGCGCAAGCCTGGCGGTTTTTTGTTGGCGCGGAGGGCGCGCCAACGTGCTCAAGTGAGCTGAACCAAACTTGACTAAATTGCTATACTTGTGGCGAATTGCCGGCGCTCGTTGCCAACCTCCACATCACACAAGGACGCTCTTGTCATCTATGCCATTACATATTGGAATCGTCGGCTGTTCGGCCGAGGGCGCGTCGCTCTGCTATCGCACCATCTGCGCGGAAGCGGCTACCCTGCTAGGCAAGCACGCGCATCCGGAAATTTCGATGCACACCCCTTCGTTGGCCGAGTACGTCCAATGCCTGGATCGTGGCGACCTGGCGGGCGTTGGCGAGTTGATGCTCACCTCGGCGCGTAAGCTGGCCAGCATTGGCGCCGACTTCTTGATTTGCCCGGACAACACGATCCACCGGGCGTTCTCGTACGTTCAGGCTAAATCCCCGCTGCCCTGGCTCCACATCGCCGAGGTAGTCGCCGCCGAGGCGGCAAGGCGCGGCTACCGGCGCGTGGGGCTCACGGGCACCCGTTGGCTTGTCGATAGCGAGGTCTATCCCCAGAAACTGCTTGCGCGGGGTATCCAATGTGTCCGGCCCGGTCCGCGCGAACGCGATGACATCAACCGTATTATCATGGATGAGCTTGTTGGCGGTGTGGCGACGCCTGACGGCCTTGCTTACTTTCAATCGCTCATTCAAAACTTCGGGGAGCAGGGCTGCCAGGCGGTCATACTCGGCTGCACTGAGATCCCGCTGATCGTGAACGACGCCAATTCGCCGCTGCCAACGCTGGACTCAACGCGCCTGCTTGCGCGCGCAGCGCTTGAGCGAGCGATTAACGCGGTAGCGTTACCGTGAATACCAAGCAGGGCAGTAACGCTTCCGAAGCACTCCTACAGTCAGGCGCGCCGATCATCCGATGCCGGCGCCGCACGGAACGTCATATGACCGCGCCGCCCGGCATCCATCGGACCGGCAATCAGCGCCCGGTTTCCTTCAGGTAGGCGGCGCGCGCGGCGACGCCGCTGCCGGCGAAGTCGCTGAACACACCGTCAATGCCGGCGCGGAAGAACGTCAGGTATTCGGCGCCCGGATCACCCTTGTAAAAACCGGCCAGATATTTCTGTTCGTTGCGGAAGGTGAAGGTGTGCACCAGCAGCCCGGCCTTGTGGGCGTCGGCGATCAGGCTGGTCGGCACGACGCTGTTCACCTCGGCCAGCGAGCCGGTGTAGGGCGTGCCGTCGGCGTTGCTGGCCTTGAACGGCGCGATCGTCAGCTTTACCACTTGCGGTTTCCACGGGCCGATGCCGTCCGCGTAGGTCTTGATTTCAGCCAGTCCGGCCGGCGTCAGCATCGTGCCGAAATAGCGGCCGTCGCCGGCCAGGGTCCAGCTGTAGGGACGCGCGCTGACGAAGTTGTAGGCGTCGTCGGTCTTGTAGACCATCTCGCCCGTCTTGTAGTTGACGTCGTTGCCGTCGACCAGTTGCACCAGCTTGGCGGCGAGGCCGGCCGCGCGCATGTATTTCAAGCTGGCCGGGTCGAAGCTTTGCACGAAGACCGGGGCGCTTTTGCTGTTCAGATTGTTGTCTTTGATGATCTTGATGATGGCGTCTTCAAAGGGGTGGCTGCCGCTGCCGCAGCCGTTGGCGATGGCCTGGGCGTTGTTCCAGTATGGATTTTTGGCCTCCGGGTAGACCGAGATGTTGCGTCCGGTCGCCGCGCTCTTGGCTTTGGCGATGTCGAGCACTTGCTGCATCGTCAACACCGGATGCTTGCCGTTGAGCGCAGTCGGGCGTTCATTACGGGCGTCGTAGGTGGTGCCGTGTATCCACTGCTGCAATTCGGCGGCGGTGAAGTCGCTGATCGACCAGTCGCCGGTGTGGTCCTCGCCGTCGACCACCAGCGATTTCAGGACCGAAGCCGGGTCGGCCGGGTTGCCGCGGTCGCTCAGGTATTGCGCCGGCCCGCCGTAGGTGGCGAGCGAATAGCCGACGTTGACCAGCACGCCCGGCACGGTGCGTTTGCGCGCGGCGACGGCGGGGTTGCTCAGGGCGACGGTGGCGATGTCGGTGTTGTCGCTCAGCCAGGGATTGTGGCGCGCCACCAGCACGCAGTCTTTCGATAGGTGCACATCCAGTTCCAAGGAATCGGCGCCGGCGTCGGCCGCGCCCTCGTAGGAAGGGCGGGTTTGTTCCGGATACAGCCCCGGCAGACCGCGATGCCCGATCACCAGCGGCGCCTTGCCGTCCAGGGTTGGCAGCGGCGTTTCGACGGCGTTGTCGCCGCAGGCGGCCAGGCCGAAGCTTGCGGCAATGATGAGGGCGATGTCGATTTTTCGAGCGGTCATAAATGTGCGGCTTTCTAGAGGGGGGGGGGGGGGGCGGCCTGGCTCTGGCGGGAAGCCGGAAGCACAGGGTAATATTGGTTTTATTTAAAAGATAACATCGCCCTGCGGCCCGGCCGTTCTTCAAGCGACGAGATTCGTTCTTCAGGCGACAGATTGGATCGTCCGGTATGGTGCCGCAGGAATATGACGTCTTGATGAATCCAGCTCGCCCAGCCCTCGACATAGCTCGGCTGGCAGGCGAAAACCGCAGTTCGTCGCATTCGGACGGGACCGGGCGCCACCCGAGCTTAGAGTGGGGACATAGTAAGGCGCATGCATGAGTTGCTCAAAAGCACATTAAAATGCTAAAGTGGCCACGCTGGCCGATGGCGCGAGCGGCTTGGCCGGTAGCTGCCAGCGGAAAATAAAACCATAACAGGGATCGGATGAGGAAAATACTTCAGCTTGGACTGGCCGTGGTGGCCGCCATTGCCATCGCGCGCGGCGCCGGCGCCGACGAGTTGCTCAGTGAGTCGCGGCCGGTGAGCGCGCGCGTCGAGCGAGTCAAGCTCGACGGCGCTGTCAGCATCCGGCTGCGCCAGGGCAGTGCGGCGTCGCTGACCATCTTCGCCGAGAAGCGTCTGCTGTCAAAAGTCACCACCGTGCAAGCCGGCGACACGCTGCATATCGCCAGCGAGGGCGGCGGTTTCAAATTCAGCGGCAACAACTTGGTGCGCGTCGACGTGGTCCTGCCGGCGCTGCGCCAGCTGAGTTCGGAGGGCTTGGGCACCAGCGATGTGAGCGGCTTCACCGGGGACGAGCTGAGCCTGTCGCTGGACGGCGCCGGCACGATGAAGGTCGTGGGTGATTACAAGAAGCTGAGCGCCAGTCTGGGCGGCGTCGGCAGCATGCAGATCTGGGTCAACGACAACGACCGCGCCGACGTGGATTTGCGTGGTGCCGGTTACGTTACCTTGGGCGGTCGCAGCAAGGCGCTGAAGGCGAGCATGGGCGGCCTGGGTAGCTTGAACGCCCAGCAGTTTCAAGTTGAAAACGTGACGTTGGAATTGAGCGGCCTGGGCAACGCCACCGTGAACGCCAGGCAAAACGCCACGCTGAGCTTGAGCGGACTCGGTTCGGTCACGGTGTTTGGCCGGCCGCAGGGACGCAATGTCAGCGTCGACGGCCTGGGCAAGGTAAGCTGGAAGTAAGTACCCCGTCGCCGCGGCGCGCTACGCGCCCGGCGCCGCTGTCGTACAATCGCCCTTTCAATCCGAGGGACTCCAGCCATGCGCGCAATCGAAATCAGCCAGCCCGGCCCAGCCGATGTTTTACGACTTGCCGAGCGGCCAGTTCCGACACTCAAGCCGGGCGAGCTGCTGATCAAAGTGCACGCGGCCGGCATCAACCGGCCCGACGTGTTCCAGCGCCTGGGCCAGTACGCGCCGCCGCCGGGCGCCTCCGATTTGCCGGGCCTGGAGGTGGCAGGCGAAGTCGTCGGCGGCGACCTGGCGGGCACGCCGTTCCAGCTGGGCGACATGGTGTGCGCCTTGGTGCAGGGCGGCGGTTACGCCGAATATTGCGCCGCGCCGTACCAGCAGTGCCTGCCGATGCCGGAGGGCTTGAGCGCGCTGGAGGCGGCCGCGTTGCCGGAGAATTATTTCACGGTCTGGAGCAATGTCTTCGACCGCGCCGGTTTGACCGCCGGCGAAACGCTGCTGGTGCAGGGCGGCTCGTCCGGCATCGGCGTGACGGCGATCCAGATCGCCGCGGCGCTCGGCCACCG
Organism: Janthinobacterium sp. CG_23.3; assembly: GCF_046115965.1. Lineage (NCBI taxonomy): Bacteria > Pseudomonadati > Pseudomonadota > Betaproteobacteria > Burkholderiales > Oxalobacteraceae > Janthinobacterium > Janthinobacterium sp. CG_23.3. The sequence continues at coordinate 40,183 of NZ_JBJXIB010000007.1, forward strand.
CGTCTTCGCGACCGCCGGCAGCGACGACAAATGCCGCGCCTGCGAAGCGCTGGGCGCCGAGCGCGCCATCAATTACCGCGCCGAGGATTTTGCCGAGTCGGCCAAGGCGCTGACGGGCGGGCGCGGCGTCGACGTGATCCTCGACATGGTCGGCGGCGACTATTTGCAGCGCGAAATCAGTTGCCTGGCCGACGATGGCCGCATCGCCCTGATCGCTTTGCTGGGCGGCGCCAAGGCGAACATCGACCTGGGCCAGGTGCTGCGCCGGCGCCTGACCATCAGCGGCTCGACGCTGCGGCCGCGCCCGGTCGCCTTCAAGGCCGCCATCGCGGCGCAGTTGCGCGCCACGGTCTGGCCTTTGCTGGAGGCGGGCAGGATTAAGCCGGTGATTTACCAGACGTTCCCGCTGGCGCAGGCGGCCCAGGCGCACGCGCTGATGGAGAGCAGCGCCCACGTCGGCAAAATCATGTTGCAAGTTATCTAAGCTTTCGCGCCCGCTTGTTTGACCGCCGTTGGCGGGGCGCGTTAAAATAGCGGGTTAATAGAATTTAGGCTAATATGCGTCGCAAACTCGTTGTCGGAAACTGGAAGATGAACGGCACCCGCACCGCAAATTCGGTGTTGCTGTCGGGGGTGGTCGCTGGCTTGACGCCGGCTGGCGCCGCGTGCGCCGTGTGCGTGCCGGCGCCGTACCTGGCGCAGTGCGAAGCCGAGCTGTCCGGCTCGCCGCTGGCTTGGGGGGCGCAAGACATGTCGGCCCACGCCAATGGCGCCTACACCGGCGAAGTGGCCGCCGGCATGCTGCTCGATTTCGCTTGCAGCTACGTCATCCTCGGCCACTCCGAGCGGCGCGCCTACCACGCCGAAAGCGACCAGTTGGTGGCGCGGAAAACCGTGGCCGCGCTGGCCGCTGGCCTGACCCCGATCGTTTGCATCGGCGAAACGCTGGAGCAGCGCGAAGCCGGCCAGACCGACGCCGTGGTTGGCCAGCAACTGGGCACCGTGCTCGACGCGATCGGCGCCGACGACGTCGCCAGGATCGTGCTCGCTTACGAGCCGGTCTGGGCGATTGGCACCGGCAAGACCGCCACCCCGCAGATGGCGCAAGAGGTGCACCAGGTGTTGCGCGCGCAGGTGGCGAAAAAGAATGCAGTAGCGGCGGCCGGCGTACAGATTCTGTACGGCGGCAGCATGAAGCCGGACAACGCGAAAGAATTGATGGCGATGCCGGATATCGATGGCGGTTTGATCGGCGGGGCGGCATTGAAGGCGGCAGATTTCCTGGCTATTATTCGCGCCGCCGATTGAGTTAAATTTAAACAGAGAATGGAATAAACATGTTGTTCAATTTGGTTGTAGTTGTGCAGGTGTTGTCGGCTTTGGCCATTATCGCTTTGGTGTTGCTGCAACATGGTAAGGGTGCCGATATGGGCGCCGCCTTCGGTTCCGGTGCTTCGGGTAGTTTGTTCGGCGCCACCGGCTCGTCGAACTTCATGTCCAAGTCGACGGGTGTGGCGGCGGCGATTTTCTTCAGCGCCACCCTGGGCTTGTCGTACATGTCGAGCAACCGCACCGCGGCGGTCGGCAACAGCGTCATGGAGCGGGCCGTGAAGACCGCGCCGGTCTCGGGTTCGGCAGCGATCCCGACCACCGCTCCGGTCGCGCCAGCGCCCGCCGCGGCGGTCCCGGCGCCGGCTCCCGTCGCACCGTCGAGCGCGCCAGCGGCGCAGATTCCGAAGTAATACCGCCGCTCGCAAGCAGTGGCGGGCAGTGGCGGGCGGTAATCGGCTGTGGCCGGCAGTAACAGCGTAGCAAACAGTAGCGAGCCCGCGAGCCAGCGCAGTATGCGAGCGGCAATCTGCCCATTGTTTTGGCAGCCCAGGCTGAAAAGACGGTGTGGCGGAAGCGGGTGTAGAGATTTATCGTATTTCTTCTTGTTTTGCTGAAATTGAGTATTAACAAAATGCGCAAGTCGCTGTAGAATACGGGCCTTACCGCCGACGTGGTGAAATTGGTAGACACGCTATCTTGAGGGGGTAGTGGCGAAAGCTGTACGAGTTCGAGTCTCGTCGTCGGCACCAGAAATTAGAAGCCAGCAAGGGCTGTGCCTGAGCTGGCTTTTTTACGAGGATAATTGTCGTTCGATCCTGGTCCAAGCTTAGATTAGGGTCGCAACGTTAAGTGTCCCGCAGTCCAACGCGGTTTCCTCATTTAACCGATCGTTCAACATAAGCTCATCAATCGTGAACCTCGAAAATTATTTCCCCGTCCTGTTGTTTATCCTCGTCGGTCTCGGCGTGGGTATCGTCCCGCAAGTGCTGGGTCGCCTCTTGGCTCCCAACAATCCTGATGTAGCTAAACTGTCCCCGTATGAGTGCGGCTTCGAAGCTTTCGAAGATGCGCGCATGAAGTTCGACGTCCGCTACTATCTGGTCGCAATTCTCTTTATTTTGTTCGATCTGGAAACGGCGTTCTTCTTCCCGTGGGGCGTGGCAATGCGCGACCTCGGTTGGGCCGGTTTCGTTACGATGATGGTGTTCATCGCTGAATTCGTGGTCGGATTTTGGTATATCTGGAAGAAAGGTGCCCTTGATTGGGAATAAGCCATGTCTATTGAAGGCGTATTAAACGAAGGTTTCATCACCACCACAGCCGACAAGCTGATCAACTGGGCACGCACCGGGTCCATGTACCCGATGTCGTTCGGTCTGGCTTGCTGCGCGGTGGAGATGATGCATGCAGGTGCCGCACGTTACGATCTCGAACGTTTCGGTTTCATGTTCCGCCCGTCGCCGCGTCAGTCCGACGTGATGATCGTGGCCGGCACGCTGTGCAACAAGATGGCGCCGGCGCTGCGTAAGGTCTACGACCAGATGCCGGAGCCGCGCTGGGTGATTTCGATGGGCTCGTGCGCCAACGGCGGCGGCTACTATCACTATTCCTACTCTGTGGTGCGCGGTTGCGACCGCATCGTACCGGTCGACGTCTATGTGCCAGGCTGCCCGCCGACGGCGGAAGCGCTGCTGTACGGCATCTTGCAACTGCATAACAAGATCAAACGCACCAACACGATCGCACGCTAACCGGCAGCTTTTTACTATGACAACAAAATTAGAAGCCTTGGAAATCGCTTTGCGCGCTGCGCTGGGCGAGCGCGCAAGCATCACCGTCGCGCTGGGTGAAGTTACCCTGGTGCTGAAGTCGGCTGATTACCTGGAAGCGATGCAAACGCTGCGCGACGACGCAGCTTTGCATTTTGAGCAGTTGATTGACTTGTGCGGCGTCGACTACCAAACCTATGGCGAAGGCACATGGGATGGTTTGCGTTTCGCCGCCGTTACCCACCTGATGTCGGTCAAGCACAACTGGCGCCTGCGCGTGCGCGTGTTCGCGCCCGACGACGACATGCCGCTGGTGGCCTCGATCGTCGGCGTCTGGCGCGCCGCCAACTGGTTCGAGCGCGAAGCGTTCGACCTGTACGGCATCCTGTTCGACGGCCACAACGACTTGCGCCGCCTGCTGACCGACTACGGTTTCATCGGCCATCCGTTCCGCAAGGACTTCCCGGTCTCCGGCTATGTCGAGATGCGCTACGATCCCGAGCAGAAGCGCGTGATCTACCAGCCCGTGACGATCGAGCCGCGGGAAAACGTGCCGCGTGTGATCCGCGAAGAACATTACGGGATGAAATAATGGCTGAAATTAAGAATTACACCCTCAACTTTGGTCCCCAGCATCCCGCGGCCCATGGTGTGTTGCGCCTGGTGCTGGAGCTGGACGGCGAAGTGATCCAGCGCGCCGACCCGCATATCGGTCTGCTGCACCGCGCCACCGAAAAGCTGGCGGAGCAAAAGACCTATCTGCAATCGGTGCCGTACATGGACCGTCTCGACTACGTGTCGATGATGTGCAACGAGCACGCCTACGTGATGGCGATTGAAAAGCTGCTGCAGCTGGACGTGCCGCTGCGCGCGCAATACATCCGCGTCATGTTCGACGAGATCACGCGCCTGCTGAACCACCTGCTGTGGCTGGGCGCGCACGCGCTCGACGTCGGCGCGATGGGGCCGTTCCTGTACGCCTTCCGCGACCGCGAAGACTTGATGGATTGCTACGAGGCTGTCTCCGGCGCCCGTATGCACGCCGCCTATTACCGCCCGGGCGGGGTCTACCGCGACCTGCCGGACGCGATGCCGCAGCACAAGGCCTCGATCATCCGCAACGCCAAGGCGATTTCGCAGTTGAACGAGAACCGCCAGGGCTCGCTGCTGGACTTCATCGAAGACTTCACCCGCCGTTTCCCGACCTATGTCGACGAATACGAAACGCTGCTGACCGACAACCGCATCTGGAAACAGCGCACCGTCGGCATCGGCGTGGTCTCGCCGGAAGCGGCGCTGGCGATGGGCTTCACCGGCGCCATGTTGCGCGGTTCGGGCGTCGAATGGGATCTGCGCAAGAAGCAACCCTACGAAGTCTACGACCTGATGGATTTCGATATTCCGGTCGGCACCAACGGCGATTGCTACGACCGCTACCTGGTGCGCATCGAGGAAATGCGCCAGTCCAACCGCATCATCAAACAATGCGTGGAATGGCTGCGCAACAACCCGGGTCCGGTTATGACCGACAACCGCAAGGTGGCGCCTCCGGGCCGCGTCGACATGAAAACCAATATGGAATCGCTGATTCACCACTTCAAACTGTTCACCGAAGGCTTCCACGTGCCGCCTGGCGAAGCGTACAGCGCGGTGGAGCATCCGAAGGGCGAATTCGGTATCTACCTGGTCTCGGACGGCGCCAACAAGCCGTACCGGATGAAGATTCGTGCCCCCGGCTATGCGCATCTGCAGGGTCTGGATGAAATGGCGCGCGGGCACATGATTGCCGACGCGGTCACGATTATTGGTACACAAGATATCGTCTTCGGCGAAATCGACAGATAAGTCCTAGAGGCATACACATGTTGTTATCAGAGCAGTCATACAAAAAAATCGACCGCGAGTTGGCCAAGTATCCGGCCGACCAGCGTCAGTCGGCCGTCATGGCCGCGCTCGCCATTGCCCAGGACGAACTGGGCTGGCTGGCGCCGGAAACCATGCAGGTCCTGGCCGATTACATCGGCATGCCGGCCATTGCCGTGCAAGAAGTCGCCACGTTTTACAATATGTACAACACCAAGCCGGTCGGCAAGTACAAGATCTCGGTCTGCACCAACCTGCCGTGCGCCTTGTCGGGCGGCGAGCGCGCCGCCCAGCACCTGAAAGCCAAGCTCGGCATCGACTACCGCGAAACCTCGGCCGACGGCCAGTTCACGCTGGTCGAAGGCGAGTGCATGGGCGCGTGCGGCGACGCACCGGTCATGCTGGTGAATAACAAGCGCATGTGCAGCTGGATGTCGAACGACAAGATCGACGCTTTGGTCGAGGAACTTAAGAAATGACGTCACTCCATAATCGGCATATCGATCCATTGATCCTGAAGGGTCTGGACGGCAAGAACTGGCACCTGGAAGACTACGTCGCCCGCGGCGGCTACAGCGCGCTGCGCCGCATCCTCGACGAGAAAATCACGCCCGAGCAGATCATCGCCGACTTGAAGGCGTCGTCGTTGCGCGGCCGCGGCGGCGCGGGTTTCCCGACCGGCTTGAAGTGGAGCTTCATGCCGCGCCAGTTCCCGGGCCAGAAATACCTGGTCTGCAATACAGATGAAGGCGAACCCGGCACTTTCAAGGACCGCGACATCATTCGTTACAATCCGCACGCCTTGATCGAAGGCATGGCGATTGGCGCCTACGCGATGGGCATCACGGTCGGCTACAACTATATCCACGGTGAAATCTTCGCCGAGTACGACCGCTTCGAGGAAGCGCTGGAAGAGGCGCGCGCCGCCGGTTTCCTTGGCGACAAGATCATGGGCAGCGAATTCTCGTTCCAGTTGCACGCCCACCACGGCTACGGCGCCTACATCTGCGGCGAAGAAACCGCGCTGCTCGAATCGCTGGAAGGCAAAAAAGGCCAGCCGCGCTTCAAGCCGCCGTTCCCGGCCTCGTTCGGCCTGTACGGCAAGCCCACCACGATCAACAACACCGAGACCTTCGCGGCGGTGCCGTTCGTGCTCAACATCGGCCCGGAGAAATACCTGGCGATGGGCCGGCCGAACAACGGCGGCAGCAAGATCTTCTCGATCTCCGGCGACGTCGAACTGCCGGGCAATTACGAAGTGCCGCTCGGCACGCCGTTTGCCAAGCTGCTGGAGCTGGCCGGCGGCATGCGCGGCGGCAAAAAGATCAAGGCCGTGATCCCGGGCGGCTCGTCCGCCCCGGTGATCCGCGGCGACGTCATGATGAACACCGACCTGGACTACGACTCGATCGCCAAGGCCGGTTCGATGCTCGGTTCGGGCGCCGTTATCGTCATGGACGAAACCCGCTGCATGGTCAAGGCGCTTGAGCGTCTGTCCTACTTCTATTTTGAAGAGTCCTGCGGCCAGTGCACCCCTTGCCGCGAAGGCACGGGTTGGATGTACCGCATGGTCCACCGTATCGAGCAGGGCCAGGGCCGGCCTGACGATCTGGACATGCTGAACTCGATCGCCGACAACATCCAAGGCCGCACCATTTGCGCGCTGGGCGACGCGGCGGCGATGCCGGTACGGGCCTTCATTAAGAATTTCCGTGAAGAATTTGAATATCACATCGAGCACAAGCATTGCTTAGTGCCCGCTTACATCTAAGCTGCGTCAGGTAACGATCACCATGGTTGAAATCGAAATAGACGGCAAAAAAGTCGAAGTCCCTGCTGGTAGCATGGTGATGGACGCCGCCAATAAATTAGGGACCTACATCCCGCACTTCTGCTATCACAAGAAATTGTCGATCGCCGCGAACTGCCGCATGTGTCTGGTTGAAGTGGAAAAGGCGCCGAAGCCTTTGCCAGCGTGCGCGACACCGGTTTCGGCCGGCATGATCGTGCGCTCGAACAGCGACAAGGCGGTCCAGGCACAGAAGAGCGTGATGGAATTCCTGTTGATTAACCACCCGCTCGACTGCCCGATCTGCGATCAGGGCGGCGAATGCCAGTTGCAGGATCTGGCGGTCGGCTACGGCCAGGGCGAGTCGCGCTACCAGGAAGACAAGCGCGTCGTCACGCCGAAGGAAGCCGGTCCGCTGGTGTCGATGCAAGAGATGTCGCGCTGCATCCAGTGCACCCGCTGCGTGCGTTTCGGCCAGGAAGTGGCCGGCGTGATGGAGCTGGGCATGATCGGCCGCGGCGAACACTCGGAAATCGTGTCCTTCGTCGGCCAGTCGGTCGACTCCGAACTGTCGGGCAACATGATCGACCTGTGCCCGGTCGGCGCGCTGACCTCGAAACCGTTCCGCTACAGCGCCCGTACCTGGGAACTGTCGCGCCGCAAATCGGTCAGCCCGCATGACGGCCTGGGCACCAACCTGATCGTTCAGGTCAAGGGTGGCAAGGTCAAGCGCGTGCTGCCGCTGGAAAACGACGACATCAACGAATGCTGGATTTCCGACAAGGACCGCTTCTCGTACAACGGCCTCGACAGCGCCCAGCGCCTGACCAATCCGATGCTCAAGCAGGGCAACGAGTGGAAGGAAGTCGACTGGCAGACGGCGCTGGAATACGTCGCCCACGGCCTGAAAAACATCAAGCACGAACACGGCGCCGACGCCATCGCCGCCCTGGCCACGCCGCATTCGACGGTGGAAGAACTGGTGCTGCTGCAAAAGCTGGTGCGCGGCCTCGGTTCCGAGAACGTCGACTTCCGCCTGCGCCAGACCGACTTCGCGCTGGACGCCGACGTCAAGCCGTGGCTGGGCATGTCGATCGCCGAATTCGGCCAGATCAAGCGCGCCTTCGTCATCGGCTCGTTCCTGCGCAAGGACCATCCATTGCTGGCGACGCGCCTGCGCGCCTCCGTCAAGGCCGGCGCCAAGCTGTCGATCCTGCACGCCTCCGACGACGAGCAACTGATCAAGATCGCCAACAAAATGATCGCCGCGCCGTCCGACTGGCTGGCGGCCTTGTCCGAAGTGGTTGCCGCGGTGGCGAAAGCCAAGGAAGTCGCGGCGCCGGCGGGCTTTGAACACATCGAACCATCGGCCGTCGCCAGCAGCATCGCGGCGTCGTTGATGGCCGGCGACCATGGCGCCGTCTTGCTGGGCAACGCGGCGACGCAGCACCCGCAAGCGGCCGCGCTGCACGCCGCCGCGCAGTGGATCGCCGCGCAAACCGGCGCCAAGCTGGGCTACCTGACCGAGGCCGCCAACACCGTCGGCGCTTATTTGGTCAACGCCACGGCGAAAAACGCGGCGCCGGCTTTTGCCGCGCCGAAAAAAGCCTACATCCTGTTGAACGCCGAACCGGAACTCGACAGCTTTAACCCGCAGGCGGCCACGGCCGCCCTGGGCAAGGCCGAGATGGTCATCGCCTTGTCGGCCTTCCAGCACGGCATGGACTACGCCGACGTCTTGCTGCCGATCGCGCCGTTCGCCGAAACCGCCGGCACCTTCGTCAATTGCGAAGGCCGCGCGCAAAGTTTCAACGGCACCGTCAAGCCGCTGGGCGAAACCCGTCCGGGCTGGAAAGTGTTGCGCGTACTCGGCAACATCCTCGGCCTGTCCGGTTTCGACTACGACACCGCCGAAGCGATCCGCGACGAAGCTTTCGGCAAGGGCGTCACCGACCTGTCGGCCAAGCTGAGCAACGTCAGCAAGCAAGCCTTGCAGGGCGCCACCTTCGCGCCGGCGTCCGGCGCGCTGGAACGCGTTACCGACGTGCCGATTTACTTCGCCGACGCGCTGGTGCGCCGCTCCGAGCCGCTGCAACGCACGACCGACGCGGCCGCGCCGCAAGCCGGCCTGTCGGCCGCGCTGGCGCGGCAACTGGGCGTCAAGTCCGGCGACAAGGTCAAGGTTGCGCAAGGCTCCGGCAGCGCCATCCTGGTCGCGGCCATCCAAGCCGGCCTGCCGGCCAATGTGGTGCGCGTTTCGGCGGCCCACCCGTCGACGGCCACCCTGGGCGGCATGTTCGGTCCCATCACCGTTGAAAAAGCAGGAGAGGGTATCTAATGGCTCTGCCTGAAATCATCACCACCATCAATACCACCGGCCAGCACCTGGTCGGCGGCGCCTGGCCGTTCTTCTGGACGCTGGCGAAGATCTTGTGCGTGACCCTGCCTTTGATGGGCGCGGTTGCCTACCTGACGCTGTGGGAACGTAAATTGCTGGGCTGGATCCAGATCCGTATCGGCCCGAACCGGGTCGGTCCGATGGGCTTGCTGCAACCGATCGCCGACGCGCTCAAGTTGCTGTTCAAGGAAATCATCATCCCGGCGAAGTCGAGCAAGGCGCTGTTCGTGATCGGTCCGATCATGACCATCATGCCAGCGCTGGCGGCCTGGTCGGTGATCCCCTTCGGCCCGGAAGTGGTGTTGGCCAACGTCAACGCCGGCTTGCTGCTGCTGCTGGCGATCACCTCGATGGAAGTCTACGGCATTATCATCGCCGGTTGGGCCTCGAACTCGAAGTACTCGTTCATGGGCGCCATGCGCGCCTCGGCGCAGATGGTTTCCTACGAAATCGCCATGGGCTTCGTGCTGGTCATCGTGCTGATGGTCTCGGGCAGCCTGAACTTCATCGACATCGTTAACGGCCAAAACCAGGGTTACTTCGCCTCCAAGGGCGTCAACTTCCTGTCGTGGAACTGGCTGCCGCTGCTGCCGGTGTTCGTGGTCTACCTGGTGTCCGGCCTGGCCGAGTGCAACCGCCATCCATTCGACGTCGTCGAGGGCGAGTCGGAAATCGTCGGCGGCCACATGGTCGAATACTCCGGCATGTCGTACGCGATGTTCTTCCTGGCCGAATACGCCAACATGATACTGATCGGCGTGCTGGCTGCGTTGATGTTCATGGGCGGCTGGGCTTCGCCGATCGAAGCGCTGAACTTCATTCCCGGCTGGTGCTGGTTGTTCGGCAAGGCGTTCCTGGTGGTGTCCCTGTTTATCTGGACCCGCGGCACCTTCCCGCGCTATCGCTATGACCAGATCATGCGCCTGGGCTGGAAAGTGTTTATCCCGCTGACATTGGCTTATTTGGTCTTCGTTGCCGCCTGGATGCAGACATCCTGGAATATTTGGAAGTAAGAGAGCGAAATTCAAATGGACAGAGTAAAAGATTTTTTCGGCAGCCTGATGCTGACCGAGTTATTCAAAGGGATGGCGCTGACGGGCAAATATATGTTCGCCCGCAAGATCACCGTGCAATTCCCGGAAGAGAAGACGCCGATGTCGCCGCGTTTCCGCGGCCTGCACGCGCTGCGCCGCTATCCGAACGGCGAAGAGCGTTGCATCGCCTGTAAGTTGTGCGAAGCGGTGTGCCCGGCCATGGCCATCACGATCGAATCGGAGCAGCGCGAGGACGGTTCGCGCCGCACCACGCGTTACGACATCGATCTGACCAAGTGCATTTTCTGCGGTTTCTGCGAAGAGTCTTGCCCGGTCGATTCGATCGTCGAGACCCACGTGCTGGAATACCACGGCGAGAAACGCGGCGATCTGTACTACACCAAAGAGATGTTGCTGGCCGTGGGCGATCGTTACGAAGACGAAATCGCCGCCGCGCGCGCCGCCGATGCACCATATCGCTGATGCACGCGCCCCTGCCGACGGCAAGGGCGCGATGATCGTTAATCTCTACGTCTCCTGGGTTTGTTATGGAATTTAAAACTGCTTTGTTTTACGCGTTCTCGGCCATATTGATATTGGCCGCGACCCGCGTTATCACGGCCCGCAATCCGGTCCACGCCGCGCTGTTCCTGGTGCTGTCGTTCTTTTCGGCCGCCGGCCTGTGGATGCTGTTGAAGGCCGAGTTCCTGGCCATCGTGCTGGTGCTGGTGTATGTCGGCGCCGTGATGGTGCTGTTCCTGTTCGTCGTGATGATGCTCGACATTAACCTGGATAAAATGCGCGAGGGGTTCTGGGGCTACCTGCCGCTGGCCAGCACCATCGGCGCGGTGATCGTGCTGGAAATGGCCGCCGTGCTGTGGCGCGCCTACCTGAACGTCGAGCCGAAGCTGCCGTCCGATCCGACCAAGAACATCGGCGGCACCAAGGAACTGGGCATGCTGATCTACACGCAATATGTGTTCGCCTTCGAGGTCGCCGCCGCCATCCTGCTGGTGGCCATCGTCGCCGCCGTCGCGCTGACCTTGCGCAAGCGCAAGGACACCAAACACTTCGATCCGGGCCAAGCGGTGCGGGTCAAGCGCAACGACCGTCTGCGCATCGTCAAAATGGACGCGGTGGTCGAGCGTCCGGCGGCAACGCCAGAAGCCAAGGAGGCACCATGACATTATCGCTCGCACACTACCTGGTCCTGGGCGCGATCCTGTTCGCGATTTCGATCATCGGGATTTTCCTGAACCGCAAGAACGTCATCGTCCTGCTGATGGCCATCGAGTTGATGCTGTTGGCGGTGAACATGAACTTCATCGCGTTCTCGCACTACTTGGACAATGCGGCCGGGCAGATCTTTGTCTTCTTCATCCTGACAGTGGCGGCCGCCGAATCGGCGATCGGCCTGGCTATTTTGGTGGTCATGTTCCGCAATCTGGACACCATCAACGTTGAAGACCTCGACAGCCTCAAAGGCTAAGCGGTTCATCTCGAAACACTCGAATAATAACGATTAAGGTTCATCATGGCGGGGCAACTTCTTAACCCTAACCTCCTTCTTGCCGTACCTCTGGCGCCGCTGGCTGGCGCTGCGATTGCGGGCTTGCTTGGCACCCAGTTCCTGGGTAATTTGGTCGGACGCAAAACGTCGCATACCGCGACGATTTTGGGCGTACTGATTGCATTCATTTTGTCGGTCCAGACGCTCATGGGCGTACTCGACGGCGCCAGCTACAACGGCACCGTCTACAACTGGATGACGGTCGGCACACTGAAACTCGAAGTCGGGTTCCAGATCGACAGCCTGTCGGCGATGATGATGTGCGTGGTGACGTTCGTCTCGCTGATGGTGCACATCTACACGATCGGCTACATGAAGGACGACGAGGGCTACAACCGCTTCTTCGCCTACATTTCGCTGTTCACGTTCTCGATGCTGATGCTGGTCATGGCCAACAACTTCCTGCAACTGTTCTTCGGTTGGGAAGCGGTCGGCCTGGTCTCCTACCTGCTGATTGGTTTCTGGTACACCCGCCCGACCGCGATCGTCGCCAACATGAAGGCCTTCCTGGTGAACCGGGTCGGCGACTTCGGCTTCATCCTCGGTATCGGCCTATTGCTGGCCTACGGCGGCACGATGAACTACCAGGAAGTGTTCGCCAAGAAAGAGGCGCTGGCCCTGCTGACGCTGCCGGGCACCGACTGGGCGCTGCTCAGCGTCGCCTGCATCTGCCTGTTCATCGGCGCGATGGGTAAATCGGCGCAGTTCCCGCTGCACGTCTGGCTGCCCGATTCGATGGAAGGCCCGACCCCGATTTCCGCGCTGATCCACGCCGCGACGATGGTCACCGCCGGTATCTTCATGGTCACCCGCATGTCGCCGCTGTTCGAGCTGACCGACACCGCCTTGTCCTTCATGCTGGTGATCGGTTCGATCACGGCGCTGTTCATGGGTTTCCTCGGCATCATCCAGACCGACATCAAGCGCGTCGTCGCCTATTCGACCCTGTCGCAACTGGGCTACATGACGGTGGCGCTGGGTTGCTCGGCCTACTCGGTCGCCGTGTTCCACCTGATGACCCACGCCTTCTTCAAAGCGCTGCTGTTCCTTGGCGCCGGTTCGGTCATCATCGGCATGCACCACGACCAGGACATCCGCAACATGGGCGGCCTGCGCAAGTACATGCCGATCACCTGGATCACCTCGCTGCTCGGTTCCCTGGCGCTGATCGGCACGCCGTTCTTCTCTGGTTTCTATTCGAAGGACAGCATCATCGAAGCGGTCCACGCCACGCATATCTGGGGCGCCGGCTTCGCCAACTTCGCGGTGCTGGCCGGCGTGTTCGTCACGGCGTTCTACTCCTTCCGCATGTACTTCCTGGTGTTCCACGGCGAAGAGCGTTTCGGCAAGGCCCACGCCCACGACGCCCATGACGCCCACCACGCACCGAAGGCCGCCCACGGCGCCCACGACGACGGCCACGCCGCCCACGACGAGCACGACGAGGAAGAGCACCACCACGGCCTGGAGCCGGGACAGAAACCGCACGAATCCCCGTTCGTGGTGTGGTTCCCGCTGGTCATGCTGGCGATCCCTTCGGTCATCATCGGCTACCTGACGATCGAGCCGATGCTGCACGGCGACTTCTTCAAGGGCGTCATCGCGGTCGGCGAACACCACCACGCGATGCACGAACTGAAGGAAGAGTTCCACGGCGCGCTGGCGATGGCGTTGCACTCGATCAGCACCTTGCCGCTGATGCTGGCGGCCGCTGGCGTGGCGGCGGCTTACTACTGCTACATGATCAACCCGCGGGTTCCGGCCTGGTTCTTCCAGAAGTTCCACGCCGTGCACACGCTGCTCGACAACAAGTACTACCTGGACAAGTTCAACGAAGTCGTCTTCGCCGGCGGCGCCCGCGTGTTGGGCAACGGTTTGTGGAATGTCGGCGACAAGACCCTGATCGACGGCCTCGTCGTCAACGGCAGCGCCAAACTGGTGGGATGGATATCGGGCTTGTCGCGCTTGCTGCAGACCGGTTACATCTACCACTACGCGTTCGTGATGATTCTTGGCGTGCTGGGTGCCTTGATCTACTTCCTGCCATTCTGGCCCGCTAAGTAAGCTGACCTGATAAAAGAATACTGAGAACCATGATGCAGTCTACGATTTCTACACTTCCTCCATACCTGAGCCTGGCTATCTGGGTTCCGGTCCTGTTCGGGATCCTGGTCCTGGCGCTGGGCCGCGATGAAAAAGCCGGCTTCACCCGCGTGCTGTCGCTGATCGGCGCCGGCGTCAGCTTCCTCGTCACGCTGCCGCTGGTCCAGCACTTCGACAACGCCGCCCACGGCATGCAGTTCGTCGAAAAAACGCCGTGGATCGGCCGCTTCAACATCCTGTACTCGCTCGGCATCGACGGCCTGTCGCTGTGGTTCGTGCCGCTGACGGCCTTCATCACCGTGATCGTCGTGATCTCGGCCTGGCAGGTCATCGAGAAGCGCGTCGCGCAGTACATGGGCGCCTTCCTGATCCTGTCCGGCCTGATGATCGGCGTGTTCGCCGCGATGGACGGCCTGCTGTTCTACTTTTTCTTCGAAGCGACCCTGATCCCGATGTTCATCATCATCGGCGTGTGGGGCGGCGAGAACCGCGTGTACGCCTCGTTCAAGTTCTTCCTGTACACCTTCTTCGGCTCGCTGCTGACGCTGGTCGCCATCATCTACCTGTACAACGTCTCCGGCGGCAGCTTCGACATCCAGACCTGGCACAAACTGCCGTTGACGATGAAAGAGCAAACCTTCATCTTCCTGGCCTTCCTGATGGCGTTTGCCGTCAAGGTGCCGATGTTCCCGGTCCACACCTGGCTGCCGGACGTCCACGTCGAGGCGCCAACCGGCGGCTCGGCCGTGCTGGCGGCGATCATGCTGAAACTGGGCGCCTACGGCTTCCTGCGCTTCTCGCTGCCGATCGCCCCCGACGCCAGCCGCAACCTGTCGGGCTTCATGATCACGCTGTCGCTGATCGCCGTGATCTACATCGGCCTGGTCGCGCTGGTACAGAAGGACATGAAAAAACTGGTCGCCTATTCGTCGATCGCCCACATGGGCTTCGTCACGCTGGGCTTCTTCATGTTCATCGACCCGACGCTGCAGGGCAGCGGCATGGCGATGCAGGGCGGCATCATGCAAATGATCTCGCACGGCTTCATCTCGGCCGCGATGTTCCTGTCGATCGGCGCGCTGTACGACCGCGCCCACTCGCGCCAAATCGCCGACTACGGCGGGGTGGTCAACCGCATGCCGAAGTTCGCCGCCTTCTTCATCTTCTTCTCGATGGCCAACTGCGGCCTGCCGGCGACCTCCGGTTTCGTCGGCGAGTTCATGGTGATCCTGGGCGCGGTCCAGTACAACTTCTGGATCGGCCTGCTGGCCGCGACCGCGCTGATCTTCGGCGCCGCGTACTCGCTGTGGATGGCCAAGCGCGTCATCTTCGGCAAGGTCGCCAACCACCACGTGGACGAGTTGACCGACATCAACAAGCGTGAATTCTTCATGTTTGCGGTGCTGGCGATCGTCGTGCTGGCGATGGGTCTGTACCCGGCCCCGTTCACCGACACAATGCAAACTTCGGTCGCCGACCTGCTGACGCACGTCGCCCATTCGAAGCTGCCTTAAGAACACACGACGGAACACACCACCATGAATAACACCAACCTGATCCCGCTCTATGCAGAAATCTTTCTGCTGGTCGCCGCCTCGGCGATCCTGCTGATCGATATGTTCCTGTCCGAGGGCAAGCGTACGATCACCTACTACCTGTCGCTGCTGTCGCTGGCCGCCTGCGCCGCCTTCACCCTGGTCGACTTCAACGCCGGCAGCACCGTCTACACCTTCTCCAACATGTTCGTCTCGGACCCGATGTCGAACCTGTTGAAACTGTTCTCCTACGGCGCCGTGGCGCTGACGCTGATCTACTCGCGCGGCTACGCCAGCGACCGCGGCATGTTGTCCGGTAACCTGGGCGGCGAATTCTACGTGCTGGCCCTGTTTGCCCTGCTGGGCCAGATGGTGATGATCTCCGGGAACAACTTCCTGACCATCTACCTGGGCCTGGAACTGATGTCGCTGTCGCTGTACGCGCTGGTGGCGCTGCGCCGCGACAACGCCAAGGCAACCGAAGCGGCGATGAAGTACTTCATCCTCGGCGCGCTCGCTTCCGGCTTCTTGTTGTACGGCATCTCGATGTTGTACGGCGCCACCGGTTCGCTCGATCTGAACGTCGTCGCCGAGGCGGCCGCCAACGGTAGCGCGAAACCGACCATCCTGGTCTTCGGCCTGGTGTTCATGGTTGCCGGCCTGGCCTTCAAACTGGGCGTCGTGCCTTTCCACATGTGGGTGCCCGACGTCTACCAGGGTTCGCCGACGGCGGTCACGCTGCTGCTGGGCGGCGCGCCGAAACTGGCCGCCTTCGCGATCTGCATCCGCCTGCTGGTGGAAGGCCTGATGCCGATGGCGCACGACTGGCAACAAATGCTGATGGTGCTGGCCGTGATGTCGCTGGCGATCGGCAACCTGACCGCCATCGCGCAAACCAACCTGAAGCGCATGCTGGCGTACTCGACCATCGCGCAAATGGGCTTCGTGCTGCTGGGCCTGATGTCGGGTTGGGTCGGTCCTGAATCGCACCTGACCGAAAACGCCTACAGCTCGGCGATGTTCTACGTGATCACCTACGTGATGACGACGCTGGGCAGCTTCGGCGCCATCATGCTGCTGGCGCGGGCCGGTTTCGAGGCGGAAGAACTGGCCGACTTCAAGGGCCTGAGCAAGCGCAGCCCGTGGTTCGCCACGATCATGTCGATCTTGATGTTCTCGCTGGCCGGCGTGCCGCCGATGATGGGCTTTGCCGCCAAGTTCTCGGTGCTACAAGCGGTGCTGGGCACCGGCCAGGTCTGGCTGACCATCCTGGCGGTGATGTTCTCGCTGATCGGCGCGTTCTACTACCTGCGCGTGGTGAAAATGATGTGGTTCGACGAGCCGACCGACAGCGCGCCGCTGGCCGTCAACCTCGACATGCGCGTGGTGCTGAGCCTGAACGGCCTGGCCATCGTCGGCCTGGGCCTGTTCCCCGGCGCCTTGCTGAGCGCCTGCCTGAGCGCGATGACCAAGACGCTGGCTTCCTAAGCCGATGGATGTTTCGTCCTCAAGCTGGTTGGTGATCGCGCTGGCCCTGGCGGGCGCCAACCTGCCGTTCTTCAACGACAAGTTGCTGGCCCTGGTTTCGCTGAAACCGGCGGCCGACGGCGCGGCGCGGCGCAAGCCGCTGGCCGTGCGCTTGCTGGAAATGGTGGTCATGTACTTCATCGTCGGCGCGCTGGCGTTGGCGCTGGAGTCGCGCATCGGCAACGCCTTTTCGCACACGTGGGAGTTCTACGCCATCACCGGCTGCCTGTTCGTGGTGCTGGCTTATCCCGGCTTCGTGGTACGCTACCTGCGCAAGCGCCGCCACTGACCGTCATGGCGTACCGGTGACGCCAACGTTGCCGGGTTGCGCCGTGCCGGCCAACCGGATCGACGAAACCTGGCCTACTTCTTAATCTGACCGCCCGGAGCGCGCATGGATCTGCATCTGAAAGAAAGCAAAATCGACGGCGGAGTGGCCTACGAGGGCGGCTTCCTGAAGGTGCAGAGCGATCGCGTCGCGCTGCCCGACGGTAAAATCACCGTCCGCGAATACATCAGGCATCCGGGCGCGGTGGTCGTCCTGCCACTGCTCGACGATGGCAGCGAGCTGCTGGAACGCCAGTTCCGCTATCCGCTCGACCGCGTCTTCATCGAATTCCCCGCCGGTAAGATCGACGCCGGCGAGGACGCCCTCAGCTGCGCCAAGCGCGAGCTGCTGGAGGAAACCGGCTACACCGCCAGCGACTGGCAATACGTTTGCACCATCCACAACGCCATCGCCTATTCGGACGAGCACCTCGAACTGTTCGTTGCGCGCGGCCTGGTGGCCGGCCAGAGCCAGCTCGACGACGGCGAATTCCTGGAAACCTTCACCGCCAGCGTGCCGCAGATGCTGGAGTGGGTCAAAAGCGGCGCCATCACCGACGTCAAAACCATCATCGGCGCGTTTTGGCTGGAGAAGCTCACCTCCGGGGCATGGACCGCGGCGTAAGCCGGGCCATGGCGACGGCGCCGCGCCTGCTGCTGGCGGGCGCCCTGTTGGCCGCCGGCGCGGCGCTGGCGCAGCGCACGCCGTTTCAAATCCGCTGCGAGGACAGCATCGGCAAGACCGTCTCGGTGTTGACGGCGCAGCAGAACGGTTATAGCATCGACAGCCACCTGTCGTACCGCTCGCTGACGGCGATGAAGGGCGGCGCCCGTGCCAACACCTACGTGCTGGGGCTGACCAAGACCGAGTCGCGCGTGGCCATCGGGCTGGACGGTCCGATGCTGCTCGATCCGGTCAGCGGCTACGAATGCGTGGCGCCGCAGATCACCGTCAAGCTGTACTACGCGCCTATCGTCATCTACATCGGCAAGGAGTTCGAGCAGGGCAGTTGCGCCTACGAAGAAATCCTGGCGCACGAGCTGCGCCACATGAAAACCTATCTGGAGCACCTGCCGAGGGCCGAGGCGGCGGTGCGGGCGGCGCTGGCCCGGCGCTTCGAGGCCCGCCCGCTGTATGCGCCGCGCGCCACCGCGCGCAACGCGCTGGCGCGCGAGGTCGACAGCGGCTGGATGCCCTACATCAAGGCTGAAATGGCCCGGGTCGAGGTGCTGCAGGCGGCCATCGACTCGGCCGAGGAATACGCCAGGCTGGGGCGGGCCTGCAAAGGCGAGATCCAGTCGATACTCCAGGGCCGGCACAGGGCCCGCTAATTCAACCAATACAGCGTCGGCGGCGTGCGCGCCGCGACACGAGAACACACCATGACAAGTTTGAACGACAACGCCGCGCCGGCGCGCTATTTCGCCCTGATCCCCGCCGCCGGCGTGGGCGCGCGCATGGCCGCCGACGGCCCGAAACAATACCTGCCGTTGGGCGGCAAGCCGATGCTGCGCCACACCCTCGACGCCTTCCTCGGCAGCGCGCTGGTGGCGCACACCTACGTGGTGGTGAGCCCGGACGACGGCCAGATCGACGCCGTCGTGCCGCCTGCCGGCGTGACGGTGCTGCGCTGCGGCGGCGCCACCCGCATGGACTCGGTGCTGAACGCGCTGCGCGCGTTGGCCGGGGAAGTGCGCGATACCGACTGGATCCTGGTGCACGACGCGGCGCGCCCCGGGCTGACGCCGGCCTTGATCGAAAAGCTGATCGCCGGCGTCGGCGCCGACCCGGTCGGCGGCCTGTTGGCGCTGGCGGTGGTCGACACCGTCAAGCGCGCCGCCGCGGCCGGCGTGGCGACGCTGCCGCGCGACGGCCTGTGGCTGGCGCAAACGCCGCAGATGTTCCGTTACCGCCTGCTCAGCGACGCGCTGGGCGCGGCGCCGGACGCCAACGCCATCACCGACGACGCCAGCGCCGTGGAAGGGCTGGGCCTGTCGCCGAAGCTGGTCGAAGGCCATCCGCGCAACCTGAAAGTAACCCTGCCGGCCGATATACGCATCGCCGAAATGTACCTGGCCCACGGCCATTAACCCCTAGATAAGGCCCGACAACATGACCCCCGCACCCGCACCCGCACCCGCACCCGCACCCGCACCCGCACTCCCGTTCCGCATCGGCCAGGGTTACGACTGCCACGCGCTGGTCGCCGGCCGCGACCTGATCATCGGCGGCGTCAACATCCCGCACCACGTCGGCCTGCTCGGCCATTCCGACGCCGACGTGCTGCTGCACGCCATCATCGACGCGCTGTTCGGCGCCGCCGCGCTGGGCGACATCGGCAGGCACTTCCCCGACACCGACGCGCGCTTCAAGGGCGCCGACTCGCGCACGCTGCTGCGCGAGGCCGGCAAGCGCGTCGCCGCCACCGGCTACAGCATCGGCAACATCGACGCCACCATCATCGCGCAGCGGCCGAAGATGGCGCCGCACATCGCCGCGATGGTGGCCAACGTCGCCGCCGACCTCGGCCTGGCCGCCGGCCAGGTCAACATCAAAGCCAAGACCAACGAAAAGCTCGGTTACCTGGGACGGGAAGAGGGCATTGCCGCGGAAGCCGTCGCGCTGCTGCTGCGCTCGGATTGACGCCTCCGCCCGCTCCTGTCACGGCTATTCCCACTTATTGGTTGACATGGTTGACTCGCTTCAGTCTTGGTGTACACTGACGTATGAACCAACAGGAGTTCATCATGCCCGCATCGAACGCAAAGAAGAGTACACCGGCGCCGTCGCAAGCCGGCGCCGCGCCGCACGGCCGGCATACGGTCACGCAACTGGTTGGCAAGGACAAGGCCGGCGTGAAGTCGGTGCCGATTACCCACATCAAGGGCCTGGCCAGTCTGGGGCAGGGCTATCTGATCATTAAGGTCGATCCCAGCATGCTGGCCGACGCCGAGGCCAATGCCGAGCAATTGCCGAAAACCCTGCTCGGCGAGCTGATTCCCGAAATTCCCATGAGCCAGGTCAAGCGCCTGCTGGCCAGGCTGGCCGACGGCGGCAAGCCCGCGGGGGCGCCGGCCAAGCGCGCCGCGGCGAACGAAAGCGGCGCCGCCGACAATCAAGCATTCCTGACGAACCACGCCAGGCAAGCGGCTGCCGCGCGCGCCAAGCATGTCGCCGACGGCAGTTTGTTGACCCCGGCCGAGGTGTGGGAGCGGCTGGCGATCAGCCGGCAGGCGGTCAGCAAGGCGGTCAAGGAAAACCGCATGTTTTCCCTCGATGGCCCCGCCGGCAAGCAGTTGTACCCGGCTTTTTTCACCGACCCCAAGTACGACCGCCGCGAAGTCGAGCGGGTCTCGCAGGCGCTCGGCGATTTGCCCGGTCCCAGCAAATGGCAGTTCTTCACGACGGGCAAGGGTTCGCTGGGCGGACGCACGCCGTTGGTGGCGCTTGCCAACGGCGACCTCGACGGCGTTCTGGTGGCCGCGGCCGGCTTCGCGGAGCGCTGACTTGGCAGCTGAGGCACTGGGACTGCCGCCACCTTATCTGTCGACCGAAAAATTGGCGTTCAAGCGCTGCGATCCGGCCAAGCTGTTCAGGATATCGAGCCACGGCACCGGCGAACCTTATTTCGGCCGCAGCGGCGCGAACCGATTCGACGCCCCCGGTTCGGCGGCCGGCGCGGCCGAATTCTCGGCCTGCTATCTGGGCTTCAGTCTGACGGTGGCGATTGCCGAATCGGTGTTGCACGACGAGGTGCCGTTGGATGGCGGCTACGGTATCGCCCAGACCACGCTCGACGGCAAATATGTGTGGCGTTTCCAGGGTTCGGCCTTGCGCCTGGCCAACCTGACCGGCGCGCCGCTGAAGCGCCTGGGCGGGCACGCCGATCTGGGCGGCACCTGCGACTATGCGACGACGCAGCACTGGTCGCTGGCCGTGCATCGCAACCCGGGCCGGTTCGACGGCTTCGTGTATATGTCGCGGCACCTGAATACCGAGATGGCGGTGATATTGTTCGACCGCACCGGACCGAAAATCCAGATGGCGACGGCGACCAAGTTGTTGGCGGACCCCGGCTTCGCGGCCGCCGCCGAGACGCTCGGCATCGTTGGCATCTAAACGGTCCCGCCGAGTGGCTTGCCTTTAATGAAATGTTATTTTTCAATATATAATCCCGGGATTTTTATGTGGACTGGGAACTTCGATGGCGCGACGCATACTTTTATTCGCAGCACTGGCGCTGGTATCGGCCGCCGGCCATGCCGGCACCGCGGCGCTGGAGGCCCTGTTGTGGGAGTCGCCGGCCTTTACGACGGCCTACCGGGACAACATCAGCGATGACGAAAAAGTGGCCGGGCTGTCCAAGTTCTGGTCCGAGGTGAAGTATAACTTCGTGTTTGTCGAGAAGCTCAAGACGCTCGACTGGGACGCCCAGTACCTGGCTTATCTGCCGAAGGTCAGGGCGAGCAGGTCCACCGCCGAGTATTACCAGGTGCTCGCCGAGCTGTGCGCCACACTGCGGGACGGCCACACGAATATTATGCCGCCCGGGCAAATGTGGGACCTGTACGGCAAACCGATGCTGGAGACCGCGCTGGTCGAGGGGCGCGTCGTCGTCACCGAGGTGTTCGACGGGGCGCTGCGGCCGCGCGGCGTGCTGCCCGGCGTGGAAATCACCACGGTCGACGGCGCCGCCGTGAAGACCTATGCGGCGCAGAAGGTGGCGCCATTCGAGAGCGCGTCGAGCGCCCAGGACCTGGAGTTGAAAACCTTCACAGCCAGCTTGTTGCGCGGTACGGCGGGACCGGCGCGCGAAGTCGGCTTCCGGGCCGCCGACGGCCGGGCGTTCACGTTGGCGCTGGCGATGCCGACCGAGCGGGTACGCTATGCCGCGAAGCCCGCCGTGGCCTCGTTCGAAATGCGCGTGCTGGCCGGCGGCGTCGTGTATGTCGCGCTGAACGATTTTGCCGACGCCACGGCGGCCGACGGCTTCATGGCCGCGTTTGCGCAAATCGCCAGGGCGCCGGCGCTGATCATCGACCTGCGCCGCAACGGCGGCGGCAACGGCGCGTTCGGCTACCGCGTGCTGTCGACGCTGACGGACCAGCCGTTCGCCGGCAGTGCCTGGTCGACGCGGCAGTACCTGCCGAGCTACCGCGCCTGGGGCAAGCCGATGCCGGCGTTTGCGGGCGGCGGCGGCAGCTGGCCGGCCGACGGCGCCAGGCACTACGCCGGGCCGGTGGTGCTGTTGAGCGGCGCGGCGACCTATTCCGCCGCCGAGGATTTCGCCGTCGCGTTCGACGCGATCGGGCGCGGCGCCATCGTCGGCGAGCCGACCGGCGGCAGTACCGGGCAGCCGCTGATCTTCGCCTTGCCCGGCGGCGGCTCGGCGCGGGTCTGTACCAAAAGCGACACCTACCCGGACGGGCGCGCCTTCGTCGGCGTGGGCGTGCGGCCGCACAAGCTGGTGCGCCCGCTGCTGGCCGACCTGCGGCGCGGGCGCGACACGGTGCTGGAGGCGGCGTTGCGCATGCTGGCCGAGCAGGGCGGGAAATAGCCCGGCAGGCGCCGGCCGGGCCGCCGGACAACTTAAATCGGGAACACCAGGCAGGTGGTGGTGGCGAACGCGTACAGCTTGCCGGCGGCGTCGGTGATGCGGCCCTCGGCGATGGCGACCTGGCCGCCGACGCTGATGACCTTGCCCTCGGCGCGCACCGGCCCGGTGCTGTCGCTCATGCCGCGGATGTAGTTGACCTTCAGCTCCAGCGTGGTAAAGCCCTTGCCGGCGGGTAGCATCGTGTGGATCGCGCAGCCGACAGCGGTGTCGAGCAGGGTGGCGGCATAGCCGCCGTGTACGCTGCCGCTGGGATTGTAGTGGGCGAAGGCGGGCGTGCCCTGGAATACCGCGCGGCCCGGTTCGACGCTGATCGGCACGATGCCGAGCAAATCGGCGATCGGCGCCGGCGGGATCTCGCCGGCGCCTATGCCGCCGAGAAATTCCATGCCGCTGCGTTCGCGCAGCGCGCTGCGCTCGGCCACGCCGGGCGGCGCCAGCCGGGCGCGCATCTGCGCCTCTTCCGCCAGCCAGGTTTGCAGGGTGTCTTGTGCTTGCATGAGTGTGCCTCTTGTCGAGTTGCTTGAATCGAAGGAAAACCGCCACAGATCTGCACTATAATGGTTTTTCGGCATTTGCGTGTATATGCACCTATTTATATGACTGCCACCTTGCACCCCGACCCGGCGGCGGGCGCCGTCGGGCGCCTACCCTGCACCTGCTTTACGCTGCGTAAAATGGCGCGCATCGTCTCGCGCCTGTACGACCAGCACCTGGCCGCCGTCGGCCTGAAGACGACCCAGTATTCCTTGTTGAAGTGCGTGCAGCACGCGGCGCTGCCGGTGGCGCAACTGGCGCTGTTGGTCGGCGTCGAGCGCACCACCGCAACGCGCAACCTGAAGCCGCTGATCGAGGCCGGCTGGGTGGCGTTGCTGCCGGGCGCGGACAGCCGCCAGCGCATCGCCACGATCACCGACGCGGGCCGGGCCAAGGCGCAACTGGCGCGCGCCGCATGGCGCAACGCCCAGGCCGAACTGGAACTGGCGCTCGGCCGGGAGGCCGTGCGGGCGCTGCACGAAGGGCTCGATTTTGCGATGTTGCGCCTGGCGCCGCTGCTCGACGAGTCACAGCCCGGCGCGGAATTGCCTTAAGATGTAGACCTTCGCCAGCCCGGCCGGGCGGGGCGCCGTGGTCAGCAGAGTGAGAGTGTGATGGTTCGTGATACGTATGCATACCGGCAAGTTGCCGTTGAGTCGCGCCTGGTCGGCGCCGCCGTGCGGATCCGCCCGGTGCCGGGCCAGGCGTTTTCACCGGCGCTGACGGTGCAGTGTGCACGCCGCTTGAGCGACACCAGCCTGTATCCGCTCGGCACCACCTTCCTGCTGGCGGCGAAGCTGACCGACCGGCTCGGCGGCACGCC
The DNA here is from genome assembly GCF_046115965.1 of Janthinobacterium sp. CG_23.3. NCBI lineage: Bacteria > Pseudomonadati > Pseudomonadota > Betaproteobacteria > Burkholderiales > Oxalobacteraceae > Janthinobacterium > Janthinobacterium sp. CG_23.3. The sequence goes on from NZ_JBJXIB010000007.1 coordinate 64,405, forward strand.
CTTTCTGTACGCCTACCACGGCGACGCCGACGTGGTGTTGTCGCCGAAGCAGGCCAAAGCCTTCCTGGCCGAGTTCAAGCGCGGACGCATCTAAACGCAAGATTACGTTCCCGTAGTACCACATGGCTATCAAAAATGGCTATCAAAAATTAAACATTGCCAATTCGTAACCTTGCCCTTTACAATTCGGGCCGTGGTGCTCGGATGCCGCGCGGCGGCGTCAAGCCTATACAACTGGAGAAGCAATGAAGCGATTTTTAAATAATGGGCTGCTTGGTGCGGTGATGGTCGCGGCGGTCGTTGCCGGATGCGGCGGCGAGCAAACCGGCAGCGCGACGCCGGCGCCAAAATTCGCGGCCCAGCGGGTCGGCCTCGACGCCAATCCGACCCCTTCACCGGCCGCGGGATCGTCCCTTGCCTCCAGCGATGCCAGTGCTTCGGAGCGGACGGTCACGGCATCGTCCGCCGCCATCGTCGATGCCAGTGCTTCGGAGCGGGCGGGCGCGGCGTCGCCGGCCGCCTCCACCGATGCCAGCGCCTCGGAAGCGTTGCCGCCTTCGCCATAATCTTCCGGCCCAACCGCTACCACCGGCTGCCACGGGCCGGGCGCTGCCGCGCCTAGCCCGGTATGGCGTCCGGCTTCGAATTGCTGTGTGTACGTACAGTATTATGCTAAAGTAAACATGTGTTAAGGCGCCATGAAGCGATCGCCTGGCGCGCCATCAAGCCATTTTTATTGTGTATCTTTTCACGCAAGGACGCAGAGCATGCCATTCGATTTCCCTGTCAATATCAGCTCCCGGTTCAGCGCCACATCCTGGACCGAAACGCCGATTAGCGACGTCGCCGGCGCGGGCAAGCTGAGCCGCGCGACAATTGTTAACGCACTGAGCGGCGGCATCGAAGGCGAGGGCGCCCTGGAGTACCAGCTGGCCTATCCGGCCGTCGCCGGCGGCGACGTGCCTTTTATCGGATACGAACGCATCGTCTCGCTTGCCGCCGGACGCGAGGGCAGCTTTATCGTCAAACATGACGGTTGCTTTTCGCCGCTGGCCGGCGTCAGCGGCAAACTCGACATCGTGCCCGGCAGCGGCGCCGGCGTGTTTGCCAACGTCGGCGGCAGCGGCATCATCAAGGCTGTTGCGGGCGAGCACGGCGGTGAATACTGCCTGGTGTTGGACCGGCTCCGCGGCGCCTAGCGCGCAGCGGAGCCGGCTTGGCGGCGTGCGCCGGTTAGCGCATGGCTACCACTTTCAGCGCGGCCACGCGGTCGCGGCCGAAGGTCCAGATCACGGCGGTGCAGCCGAGGGCGAACAGGCCGCCGACCACCATCGCGCTGCCGACGCCGAGATGGTCGACGGCCATGCCGCCCACCAGCGCGCCCGACGCCAGCCCCACTTGGGCGGTGGCGACGAACAAGGCGCTGCTGCCTTCCATCAGATCGGGCGCGGCCTTGTACATCCAGGTCTGCACCGAGATCGGCATGGCGCCGAAGGCCAGGCCCCAGATTCCCACCAGCACCGTGGCGGCGATCTGGTTGGCGCCGAACAGCGGCATCGCCAGCGCGGCCAGGCCCAGCACCAGGGACGTGGCGATCAACGCGCCGCGTTCGCTTTTGCCCACCGCCCAGCCACCCAGCATGTTGCCGACGAATCCAGTCACGCCGTAGGCCAGCAGCAAGGCGCTGATGACGGTCGCCGGCATGTCGGCCACTTGCGCCAGGAACGGCGAAATGTAGGTATAAGCGGCGAACTGGCCGACAAACAGCAAGGCGGTGGCGATCAGCCCGAGCCGCGCCTTGCGGATGCCCAGGATGGCCGGCAACTGGCGCAGGCGGATCGCCTGGGTTGGCGGCAAAGCCGGCAGCAGGAAGGCCTGGCCCAGCAGGACCAGCACGGCAATCGCGCTGGCCGAGCCGAACGCGACGCGCCAGCCGACCAGTTCGCCGATCAGGGCGCCGGCCGGCACGCCGGCCACCGTGCCCAGCGAGACGCCGGCGAAGATCATCGCCATGGCCCGCGCGGCGTGCGCCGGCGACACCAGGCGCGGCCCGACGGCGGTGCCGATGGCCCAGAAGCCGCCGACGCCGACGCCGAGCAGGGCGCGCCCGGCGAGTATCCAGCCGAACGACGGCGCCAGCGCGACGATCAGGTTCGACAGCACCAGCAGCGCCGTCAGCGCCAGCAGCACGATGCGGCGGTCGAGCCGGCCCGAACCGACCGTGACGAGGACGGCGGCGAAGGCCGCGACCACGCCGGGCGTGGTGATCATCAGCCCGGCCTGGCCCTTGGTGATGCCGAGGTCGGCCGCCATCGCCGGCAGCAGGCCGACCGGCAGGAATTCCGAAGTGACCAGCGCAAAGGCGCCGATGCCGACCGAGGCCACCGCCAGCCAGGGCGACAGGCCGGGCGGGGTCGGCGCTTCGCCCGGCGGCGGCGCGGCGGCGTTGTGTTGGTTGGCGTGCATATATATCTCCAGACAGGGTTGGGGTTAGGGATGGTGTGGTACGGGTCTCCCGGCCGGCTACCCTGGTGCGGGCGCTGGCTCCTTGTGTTTTTTACCGGTCAGTATATAATCGGTCAAGAAGCTGTTCTTGTCAATTAATTTATTACCGATCGGTATGAAAAAAATTAAAGTCCCCATGAAAGTCGGCCGTCCGCGCACCTTCGACGCCGACGAGGCGCTCGACTGCGCCATGAAGGTGTTCTGGGAAAAGGGTTACGAGGGCAGTTCGTTGCCGGAGTTGACCAAGGCGATGGGCATGAACCGGCCCAGCCTGTACGCCGTGTTCGGCAACAAGGAGGCGCTGTTCCACAAGGCGCTGGAGCGCTACAGCGACACGCGCATGCACTTTTTCGACGCGGCGCTGGCCTTGCCGAGCGCCCGCGCGGTGGTCGAGCGGCTGCTGTTTGATTACGTCGACGCGCAGACCGGGGTGGACGTGCCGCACGGTTGCCTCGGCGTCAACGCGGCGCTGGCCTGCAGCGACGACGCGCTGCCGATCCGCGACGAGTTGGCGGCGCGGCGCCTGCGCAGCGAGTTGAAATTGCGCACGCGTCTGGCGCGCGCACAGGGGGAGGGCGACTTGCCGGCTGGGTCATGTCCGGAAAAGCTGGCCCGCTACGTGATGACGGTGACGCAGGGCATGGCGGTGCAGGCGGCGGCCGGCGTGCCGCGCGAACAGTTGCGCGAACTGGCCGAGCTATTGTTGCTCGGCTGGCCGTACGGCAGTTAAGCTGGCGGGCCGGCAGCGCCCGGGGTCTTACGCCCTTGGTTTGAAAGTAGGTAAGCGCACGCCTACAGCGCCGCCGGATCGATCGACTTGGCCAGCGCGTCGGGCGCCTTGCGGCGCCAGGCGGCGGTCAGCACGGCCGCCAACATGTCCAGTTCGGCCAGCTCCAGCGTCACGGTGATGCCGGCCAGGCGCTCGCCCCACCACAGCTCCTTGCAGCCGTCGGTGGTGATGATGGCGGCGATGCGCGCCGCCTCCGGGTCCAGCATCACGTTGATATGGTCGTCGTCCGGCAGGGTCGCGAAGATCTTTCCGCCGACGCGGAACGACGGGCGCTCGTGGTGTTCTTCTTCGGTCGCGTCGGGAAATGACAGCGCCAGATAGCGCAGCTCGTTCAAATCAACCATGATCCTCGTCTCCTCGTTGCCTTTTCAGCCGGACTTAAGCGTACTTGTATTTTGCCACGCGGCTCCAACCTGCGGTGTAGGCAATCAGAAAAGAAAGGGCTAACGATGATTCACATCCGTGAAATCGATCATATTGTGTTACGCGTACTTGACCTGGAGGCGATGGCGCGCTTCTATTGCGATGTGCTGGGTTGCACGGTCGAGCGGCGCCGCGATGACATCGGCCTGCTGCAACTGCGCGCCGGCGCCTGCCTGGTCGACCTGGTGCCGGTGGACGGCAAGCTGGGCCGCATGGGCGGCGCCGCGCCCGGACCCGCGGGGCGCAACCTGGACCACGTCTGCTTCCGCGTCGAACCGTTCGACGAGGCCGCGATCCGCGCCGACCTGGCGGCGGCCGGCGTCGCCAGCGGGCCGGCGGCGCTGCGCTATGGCGCCGAAGGCGAGGGGTGGTCGATATATCTGCTCGATCCCGAGGGCAACACGGTCGAACTGAAGGGGCCGTCGGGCGCCTGAGGCCAATGTGTCCCAAGCTCAATCCCGCGATCTGCGGGCTTTTTGTTATAGTTAACGCTATTTTCCAATTGGGCGAGGCGGCAAGATGAAGGGTGCGGGCGGAAGCGACGGCGGGGTGGGCCAGTTTTTCATTGGCTTGGTCATGATGTGCGCCGGTTTTTACATGTTGTTCAAGGCGATCGATGTCAGTTCCAGTTTCGGCATGGGCGCGCGCGTCTTTGGCTGGTCCGGTTACGGCGGCTCGTATGGCGTGTCCGGTGGCATGATATTGGTGCCGTTCGTGTTTGGCGTCGGCATGGTGTTTTACAAGGCCGGCAGCTACCTGGGGTGGACGCTGGCGATCGGTTCGCTGGCGGCGCTGTTGTTCGGCGTGATCACCTCGGTTAATTTCAGTCTGCGCAGCATGAGCGCGTTTGATTTGCTGGTCATTCTGGTGCTGGCCGTTGGCGGCCTGGGCTTGTTTTTGCGCTCGCTGAGGTAAACCGGGGCGCAAGCCCGGGGCCAGACCCCGGGGGGACGGCCCCGGCTTGCTGTTTAATCCGCCTGCTCGTCGTTGTCGTCGGCTTCGCCGCCGGCGGCCGCTTTGGCGCGGTCGGCGTCGACGCCGGCTTTCAGCGCGGCGGCGCGCTTGAGGAACTCGTCCGGGCTGTGGTCCGGGCTGAGCCGGAACGCCGGCGGCAGCAGCACCGACATGTACGGCTCGTCTGCCAGGCGGCCGTGCTGTTGCAGGTTGCTCATCAGGGCCAGGCTGGAGCCGACCAGCAGCAGCGCCAGGCAGGTCGCCGCCAGGCGGCGCGGATGGCGCGGCTTGATCGTGCGCAGGTGGAAAAACACCATGCCGCAGACGATCGCGATCAGCGCGTGCCGGCCGTAGCGCGTCAGCCATTCCAGCGAGTACGAGTAGGCTACCACGGAGCTGAGCAGTTCCCACGCCTGCAGCGCGACCATGCCGCAGCCGAGGATGAACAGGTGGCGCCCCAGCCGCGCGTGGCGGCCGAACAGGCGGTTGCCGAAGGCCCAGACGGCGCCCCACACCAGGCCGCCGGCCAGCGCGTACGACAGCACCAGCAGGTAGGCCACCGCCTGGAACGGCTGGGCGTCGCTGAGCCAGGTGCTCAGCACGGTGGTGGCGCCGACCAGTCCCAGTCCCAGCAGCGCCGGCGTGCCGCCCTCCCAGCCGTGCATGGTGGTGTCGGCCGCTTCCGCCGGCACCGGGTGGTCGGCGCCGCGCAGGCGCAGGTTGGTGTGGCCCAGCCGCACCACGGTGTCGCCGTCGAGCGCGATGCTGGCCAGGCGCTTGCCGCGGTGGACGCTGCCGTTCTGGCTGCCCAGGTCGCGCAGCACCGGCCGGCCGTCGGCGTCGGCCTCGATCACGGCGTGGCACGCGGCGGTGTGGGCGTCGTCGAGGATGACGTCGTTGTCGTAGCCGCGCCCGAGGCGGATCGGCAGCGCGCCGGCCTGGTGGCGGTTCAGCACCTCGCCGTTGCGCGCCAGCGTTTCAATCCAGTACGGCGGCCTCACGGCTTGCCCCCGCAGGCGATGGCGTCGAGGAAGACGCGGGCGCTGCGCAGGCCGTTGTCGTAGGACACGCCGCGGGCGTCGATGCGGCTTTGCAGGCTCATCAGGCCGCTGTCGGCGCTGGCCGTCAGCAGCGCGAAGTCGTACAGGCCGGCGAATTTGCGGTAGGCGCGCACGCACAGCACCGCCCGCAGCGGCAGGCTGTGGTTCTTGACGAATTGCTCGGTGCAGCTCGGGCCGGTCAGGTGGGCGTCCTTGTGGCTGCCGAAGTGCTCGTTCTTGAACGCGGCGCCGGCCAGTTCGGCGAAGCGCACCGGTCCCAGCGTGTTACTGCGCAGGAATTCGTGGCGCATCGAGATTTGCCCGGTCTGCAGCGTGCCGGAGATGAAAATCGCCGCCTCCATCGCGCAACTGGTGTTGTCGATCATGAAGGGGGTGTCGGTCTTGACGTTGGAGCGGCCCCAGCAGCGCATTTGTTCCGATTCGCGCACCGGCACCCGGTACGGCCCCATCGCCTTCAAGGTCAGCGGCGTGCCCAGCAGGCGCTCGACCAGCATGGCTTGATGGGCCAGCAATTGTTCGCTGACGACCGGCTTGAAATCCTTGGGCGGTTTGCCCTGCGCCGCCACCTTGTTCAGCAATTGCTGGGCGTAGCGGGCCGGCACCAGGAAGCTCACCAGCTCGCCGTCCAGCCGCTTCGAGACGTTCACGCCGGCCACGTCGCCGTCGACGGTGACGCTGGGGCCGCCGCTCATGCCCGAGTTGATCGGGCCGGTAAACATCAGTTGTTCGTAAAAGCTGCGCAGGATGACGCCGTTGTAGGAGCCTTCGGAAATGGCGAAGCCGAGGTCGAGCGGATTGCCCAGCGAATACAAATACTGGCCCTGGGTCAGCGCGGCGAGCTGGTCGGGCATCTTGAAAAAGCCGGTGCCGTTGCGGTTGACCCGCACCACGGCCAAGTCGTGCAGCACGTCGACGGCGAGCAGCTCGACGTTGCCGCGGCGCCCGCCGGTGTCGACCCATTCGCCGACGTAGGTGTCCGGGTCCAGCGCGAATTGCGAGACGACGTGGTAATTGGTGACGACCAGGTTGCCGGTGCCGATCAGGAAGCCCGAGCCGACCGACGATTGGGTGCGGCCGCTCTTGAGCAGCACGCGCACCTGCAGGATGTCGTTCTTGGCGGAAGAATACAGTTTTTGCGCGGCGGTGGACGGCGCCGGTAACGCCGCCGTCGTGCCGGTATCGGCCGTGGCCGTGGTGGTGGGCGGCGCCTCGGCCGGCGTCGGCGGCGCCGCGATGGCGGCGCCGCTCAGGCAGGCCAGCCACAGCGCGAGCTTAGGTAAATTCATGCATCTCCTGGGAAATCGTGCCGGCGCGACAAACGACTACAGCGCGCCGTCCTCGGGCGCCGGCGGGGTGGCCGGCGTCATCATATGGCCGAGCTTGCTTGCCTTGGTGTTCAGATAGTGCTGGTTGAAGGCGTTGCGGTTGACCAGCAGCGGCACCCGCTCGGCGACCTTGATGCCGAGTTTTTCCATCGCGTCGATCTTGCGCGGATTGTTCGTCATCAGGCGCAGGCTGGTGATGCCGAACTGGCCGAACATCGGCTGGCACAGCGCGTAGTTGCGGGCGTCGGCCTTGAAGCCGAGTTGCTCGTTCGCTTGCACGGTGTCGGCGCCGGCCTCCTGTAGGCGGTAGGCGCGGATCTTGTTGATCAGGCCGATGCCGCGCCCCTCCTGGCGCAGGTACAGCAGGATGCCGCGGCCCTCGGCGGCGATCTTCTTCAGCGCGCCCTCGAGCTGGGCGCCGCAGTCGCAGCGCTGCGAGAACAGCACGTCGCCGGTCAGGCATTCGGAGTGGACGCGCGCCAGCACCGGTTCGCCGTCGCCGATGTCGCCCAGCGTCATGGCCAGGTGTTCCTTGCCGGTGGCGTGTTCGACGAAGGCGTGCAGGGTGAACTGGGCCCACGGCGTCGGCAACGCGCAAGAGCTCATATAGTCCAATTCTTCTTTAACCGGGGTGTCTGCGCGCTGCATGGCTGTGCTCTTAAAAAGTAACGATAAAAGTAAAAAGGCGCGCCGATCCGACTGCATCAGATCCGGCGCGCCCTGTCATCATACCAAAACTTGGACGGGAAATAATTCGTTGGCCGCTTTTCGACTATATTCAAATAGCGCTAGCACTCCGGGCCGATGCCGGCGCAAGCAAAAACCAAGGGGCCGCTTGCCTTGGGTGCCAACGCCGGGCGCGGCCCTTTGCTGGATTACACCGGCGGCAGGTCGAACAGCAACACTTCGGCGTCGTCCGCCTGTTCCAATACGACCAGCTCGGTGTCGCTGATTTTCAGCGCGTCGCCGCCTTTCAGCGCGGCGCCGTTGACCAGCAGCGCGCCGCGGATCAGGTGCACATACGCGTTGCGGCCCGCCGCCAGGCGGTGCTGCAGGCGCTGGCCCGGCGCCGGAATGCTGGCGTACAGCGAGGCGTCCTGGTGGATCAGCACCGAGCCGTCGCGGCCGTCGCCCGACGCCACCAGGCGCAGTTGCCCCGCTTTGCTGGCCGGATCGAAATGCTTTTCCTGGTAGCTCGGCTCGATCCCGCTGACGTTGGGGGCGATCCAGATTTGCAGGAAGTGCAGGCCTTCGCTGTGCGAGTGGTTGAACTCGCTGTGGCGCACGCCCTTGCCGGCGCTCATGCGCTGCACATCGCCGTAGTGCAGCACCGAACCGCTACCCATGCTGTCCTTGTGCTCAAGCGCCCCGTCCAGCACGTAGGAAAGGATTTCCATGTCGCGGTGGCCGTGGCTGCCGAAACCCTGGGCCGGCGCGACGCGGTCTTCGTTAATCACCAGCAGCGCTCCGAAACCGACGTGCAGCGGGTCGTGGTAGTGGCCGAACGAGAAACTGTGCTGCGAGGCCAGCCAGCCGTGGTTGGCTTGGCCGCGATCTTCACTTTGACGAATTTGTAACATGGCTAACTCCATTGGTTTAAGGCTGATATGCGATAATTTCAACCGGCCCCGTTGCCGCCTTTCGCGTATCTCCGCCTCGATGAAGCACAGTGTACGCGCCGTTTCCGGAAACAAAAAACGGAAAATATACAGCCTTACTATCGAAAAAATCGAATGCTCAGACTCAGCCTGGAAGCGCTGCAAATCGTCGACGCGATCGACCGCCGCGGCTCGTTCTCGGCGGCCGGCAAGGAATTGCACCGGGTGCCGTCGACGATTTCCTATACCGTCGCCAAACTCGAGGGCGACCTGGGCGTGCAAGTATTCGAACGCAACGGCCCGCGCGTGCTGTTGACCCGCGCCGGCCAGGAGTTGTTGAAGGAGGGGCGTTACCTGTTGAAGGCGGCGCACGACCTGGAACAGCGTGTGCGCCGCGTCGCCTCGGGCTGGGAAACCGAGCTGGGCATCGGCTACGATTCGATGTTTTCGGCGCTGGCCTTCGAGTCCGACGCGCGCGCCTTTTACGCCGTGGCGCAGCAGACCCGCTTGCGCATGGTCGCCGAGGCCCTGTCGGGCACCTGGGAGGCGCTGCTTGAGCGCCGCGTCGACTTGCTGGTGGGCGCGCCCGGCGACGGCCCGGCCGGCGGCGGTTACGTGGCCCAGCCGCTGGGCACGCTGTCCTTTGTCTTTGCCGTCGCGCCCGGCCATCCGCTGGCGCGCGAGCCGGCGCCGCTGGGGCGCGGCCAGTTGCAGCACCACCGCGCCGTGGTGGTGGCCGACACCGCCCGCCAGCTGGCGCCGCGCACCGTCGGCTTGCCGCTGGGCCAGGACGCGCTGACCGTGCCCAGCATGCACAGCAAGTACGACTACCAGGTCGCCGGGCTCGGCTTCGGCTTCCTGCCGGAGCCGTGCGCGCGCGCCGCCATCGCCCGCGGCCTGCTGGTGGAGAAGCAGGTGGAGGAGCCGAAGCCGGCCGAAACCTTCTATCTGGCCTGGCGCGCCGGCGAGGGCGGCGCCGCGCTGCACTGGTGGCGCGAGCGCATGCGCGAGCCGGGCCTGTTCCAGCGCCTGCTCGCGCATTTGCCGGGCCGGGCCGGCTGAGGCGGCCGCGGCGCCGGCCAAACGTTACAATGCGCCAGACATTACCCTCGCCGCCATCCGGCGCCGCCACCACCTCTACCACGGGATTCCCATGAGCCGCAGCATCCTCGACGAAACGCATTTACATCCAGCCATCCGCGCCAGGGTCAGCGCCAGCCACGCCGATATCGTCGCCGAGGTCAAGGCCGCCGTCGCCGCCCATCCGGTGGTACTGGTCGGCATGGCGCAAAATCCCTTCCCGCGCAAGGCCCGCAAGATCCTCGACACGCTCGGCACGCCCTACCACTACCTGGAATACGGCAGCTACCTGAGCCAGTGGCGCCGCCGCACCGCGCTGAAAATGTGGAGCGGCTGGCCGACGCTGCCGATGGTGTTCGTGCACGGCGTGCTGATCGGCGGCGCCAGCGAGCTGAAAAGCCTGCTCGACAGCGGCGAGTTGGCGCAGTTGCTGGCCCGGAAGATCACCGTGCGCTAGGCATTGCCGCCTTGGCCGGGCTTCATTGATCCGCCGCAAAGGATGGTGACAATGCGCGTATATTGGCGGCCTAGGCTGGTGCTATTCTGAAACAAGTTGCTGCGATTTTCAGCTGTTCAGGAGGGCATGCCATGCGCCGTTGCGCACGCCGGCCGACAGTGTGAGCGTCCAGATTGCCAACTGGGGGCGGGCGCGCTACGGGACTGCCCCACATCGCCGGCACCGGATTTTCCGCGGCAGCATGGAGGCTGTATGAGCACACCCGGCACGCATCCCCGCATTCTCATCGTCGACGACGAGGCGGCGCATATGCGGGCGCTGTGCGACACGCTGGGCGCGCACCATTATGAAACCACCGGCCTGGTCACCGCCGAGGCCGCCCTGACGCTGTTGCGCAGCGAACCCTTCGACTTGCTGCTGACCGACCTGATGCTGCCCGGCATCGACGGCATCGCCCTGGTGCAGGAGGCGCGCAAGCTCGACGCCGACCTGACCTGCATCATCATGACCGGCGAGGGCAGCATCGCCTCGGCGGTGCTGGCGATGAAAATCGGCGCGCTCGACTACATCGTCAAGCCGTTCAAGGTGGCGGCGCTACTGCCGATCCTGGCGCGGGCGCAGGAGGCGCGCCTGCTGCGCATCAAGAACGCGATGCTGGAACAGCGCGCGCGCGAGCACGCCGTCGAACTCGACGCGATGAACAAGGAACTCGAACTGGCCAAGCTGGAGGCCGAACGCGCCAACGTCGCCAAGTCGGTGTTCCTGTCGAACATGAGCCACGAGCTGCGCACCCCGCTCAACGCCATCCTCGGCTTCGCCCAGGTGCTGACGTCGGAGGTGCTGCCGTCGACGCCGCAGGAAAAGAAAAAATTCGCCTGGCACATCGTCGACGCCGGGCGCCACCTGCTGACGCTGATCAACGAAGTGCTCGACCTGGCCAAGGTCGAGGCCGGCGCGCTGTCGCTCTCGCTCGAGCCGGTCGCGCTGGCCGAGGTCCTGCTCGACTGCCAGGCCATGATCGCGCCGCTGGCGCAGCAGCGCGGCATCACGCTGGCGTTCCCGCCGCAGGCCGCGCTGTACGTGCTGGCCGACCGCACCCGGCTCAAGCAGGTGCTGGTCAACCTGCTCTCGAACGGCATCAAGTACAACCGCGAACACGGCTCGGTGACCCTGGAGTGCCAGCCGGCGCGGCCCGGGCGGGTGCGCATCTGCGTGCGCGACACCGGCGCCGGCCTGAGCCAGGAGCAGCTCGACGCCGTGTTCCAGTCCTTCAACCGGCTCGGCCGCGAAGGCTCGAACGAGGAGGGCACCGGCCTCGGGCTGGCGCTGTCGAAGCGCCTGGCGGAGGCGATGCAGGCCGAGATCGGCGTCACCAGCACGGTCGGCGTCGGCAGCACCTTCTGGGTCGAGTTGGCGCTGCGCGGGGTCGGCCCGGCGCCGGCCGCGGCGGCGCCGGCGCCCGGGCCGGAGGCCGCCCGGGCGGGGCCGCCGCAGCACGCCGCCCGGTCGCGCCGCAGCCTGCTCTACGTCGAGGACAACCCGATGAACGTGCAACTGGTGCGCGAATTGCTGCGCCTGCGCGCCGACCTGGACCTGCTGACGGCCACCGACGGCCAGCGCGGCATCGAACTGGCGCGCCTGCACGCGCCGCAACTGATCCTGATGGACCTCGACCTGCCCGGCATGGACGGGGTGGAAACGCTGCGCCAGTTGCGCAGCGACCCCAACACCGCGCATATCCCGGTCATCGCGCTGACCGCCAGCGCGATGCGCAGCGACGTGCGGCGCGGCATGGCGGCCGGCTTCTTCGGCTACATCAGCAAACCGATCGACGTCGCCGGCTTCGGCGAGGCGATCGACGGCGCGTTGCGGCTGGGCGCCGAGCCGCAGCGCGCGTAGCGGCGCGCGGCACATTTTCAAACAGTTCTTTCCTTCCGACGGGCAGTTTTTTTGAAAGGTGGCTGACATGCACAACGTAACCGGCAGCAACGATGCACAAATAGACCGCTGGCAAAAAGGCCGGCAGAAGCTGTTCAAGGAAGTGCCCGAGGGCGGCAAGTCGATCCGCTACCTCGACAAGGAGTTCCTGGTCTTCCCAAACACCTTCTGGCCGTTTACCGACAGCCAGCCGCTGGTGCAGAACTTCCGCATCCGCCGCGGCGACAGCGTGCTCGACGTCGGCACCGGCTCGGGCGTGATCGCCGTGTTCGCCTGCTACCAGGGCGCCGGGCGGGTGCTGGCCGTCGACGTCAACCCGGCGGCGATCCAGAGCGCCAGCTACAACGCCCGCCAGCACGGTTTCGGCGCCGTCATGGAAGTGCGCCGCTCCAACCTGTTCGAGGGCGTCGGCGACGAGCAGTTCGACGTCATCACCGCCAACCTGCCGTTTCGCGACAAGCCGGCGCACGACGTCGTCGCCCAGTCGCAGTGGGACACCGACTTCCAGACCAACACGCTGTTCTTCCAGGACGTCGGGCGCTACCTGAAGCCGGACGGGCGCATCTACTTCGCCCACGCCAACTTCGGCTCGGTCGAGACGGTGCGCAAGCTGGCCAAGGCGGCCGGCTTCACGGTGCGGGCGATGGCGACGGCCTCGGCCGACAAGGCCGGCACCAAGACTTTCTACGCCTTCGTCATGAAGCGGGCGCGCGCGACGGCAGCCGCATGAGCGAACTGATAGACGCGGTCAACCGCTTGCGCGGCGTGCGCCGCTCGCCGCTGGCGCCGCTGGTGCGCACCGTCGTCGTCATCCTGGGCAATTCGCGCTCCGGTTCCAGCCTGCTCAAGGAGGTGCTCGCCGGCCATCCCGACATCGCCTCGCTGGACGGCGAGATCGAACCGCTGCTGGCGCTGACCGGCAACGGCTTCGGCTACAACGCCGACAGCGACGCGCTGGACGCGCTGGCCAACCCGGCCGCGGTGGCCGACAACATCTTCGACGAGTTGGGCGTGCCGCAGCCGCACGCCGCGCCGGCGGCGGCGCTGCAGCGGCGCTGGGTCAACCGCTGCCTGCTGCAATTCCCGGCGCTGTTCGCCGAGCCGGCCGGCCACCGGCGGCTGACGGCGGCGATCGGGCGGGCGCTGGCCGACGCCGCCGCGGACGGCGTCGGCGACGAGCAGCGCTTGCAGCGCAGCGTGCTGGCGGAGGTGTACCGCGACGCGCCGTGGCGCCTGAACTACTACGACGACGGCGGCGCCGGCGGCGGCGGCCCGTGCTTCGACGAGGCGGCGAAAATCGAGGAGCCGCCCTTCGTCGTGCCGCGCCACCAGCAGCGCCCGTTCACGGCGCACGACGCGCAAAACAAGATCGTGCTGTTCAAGGCGCCGTCGGACGTCTACCGCATCGGCATCTACCAGCAACTGTTCCCGCACGCGCGCGTCCACTACCTGCACCTGAGCCGCGGCTACGCCCAGTCGGTCAACGGCCTGATGGACGGCTGGCTCTCGCCGGTCGGCTTTTTCTCGCACGACCTGCGCCGGGTCGGCCAGCGCCTGGCCATCGGCGGCTATTCCGAACTGACGCCGTTCGGCCGGCGCTGGTGGAAGTTCGACCTGCCGCCGAACTGGCGCGAATTCACCGAGGCGACGCTGGAGCAGGTCTGCCTGAACCAGTGGTTGTCGGCGCACCGCGCGGTGCTGGCCAGCGGCGTGGCGGCGCTGCGCATCTCGTTCGAGCAATTCCTGGCCTCGCCGGGGGCGCAGCTGAACCGCATCACCGACCACCTGGGCGCGCGGCCGATGGCGCCGCCGCCGGCGCTGCGGGTGATGATGGCGACCGACGCGCCGCGGCCGATGCGCTGGAAAAAGCGCCAGCAACTGATGCTGGAACTGGGCGAGCGGCGCGACGTGCGGGCGATGATGGCCACGCTCGGCTACGCGATGAAGCCGGAGGGCTGGCGATGAACCGCCACCTGATCGTGCCCTTCCTGATGGGCCAGTGGCGCGCCGGCCTGTGCCGCGTCGCCGACCTCGACGGCCACGACTGGGACGTCATCGCCGACCCGGATTTGCGGCAGACGCATATCGCCGACGCCAATGAAAAAATGCGCAGGATGGGCCTGATCTACGCCCGCCTGGCCGAGGCCGTCAAACTGCGCGTGCGGGCCGGGCTGGTGCCGGTGTGCATCGCCGGCGACTGCATGTCGACCTCGGGCGTGCTGGCCGGGCTGCAACAGGGCGGCCGCGCGCCCGAGCGCATCCTCTGGCTCGACGCCCACGGCGACTTCCACACCTGGGGCACGACCCAGACCCAGTACCTGGGCGGCATGCCGCTGGCGGTGCTGGTCGGGCGCGGCGACCGCCGCCAAGCCGGGCGCGACGCCATCGGCGCCTTCGTCGCCGCGGTCGGCGTGCAAGCCTACCCGGAGCACCGCGTCGTGCTGTCGGACGCGCGCGAGCTCGACCCCGGCGAGGCCGAGGCGGTGCGGTCCTCGGCCATCGTCACCTGCGGCATCGACGCCGTCCTCTCGCACCTGCGCCCGGACGAGAGCCTGTACCTGCACTGGGACACCGACGTCGTCGACGCCGAGGCCGACACGCCGGCGCTGAAATACCACGTCAAGCACGGCCCCAGCTGGGCCGACATGCACGCGCTGTTCCGCGCGCTGCGCGGCATGGACATCGTCGCCGTGTCGGTCTCGGCCTGGCACGAGGAGGGCGACGCCGACAACGCGGCGGCGCTGGCCAGCCTGGCGCTGCTGCGCGAGCTCGACGGCGAGCCGGCGCGCGCCGCCGCGCCGCGGGGGGGGCGATGATGGCCGGGCCGCAACGGCACTTGCCGCGCCGCGGCGGCGGCCGCGCCGCCTGGGGCTGGGCCTTGCTGCTGGCCGTCGGCACGCTGGCGGCGCTGTACGCCTGGCTGCACCGCCCGGCCGGGCCGGCCGGCAACGGCGACGCCGAGCAGGTGGTGATCGCCACCAATATCGACTACGTCGGCAGCTGCCCGGTGGTGGCCGGGCTGGAGCGCGGCTATTTCGCCGACGAGGGCATCCTCGCCGTGCTGCAGGCGCATTCGAGCGGCAAGGCGGCGATGGAGGCGGTGTTGCAGGGCAAGGCCAACCTGGGCACGGTGGCCGACATCCCCATCATGTTCGCCGGCCTGAACGACAGTCCGGTGTCGGTTATCGCCAGTTTCTTCAAGACCGAGAAGGACCACGGCATCGTCGGCCGGCGCGACAACGGCGTCGTCACGCCGGCCAGCCTGAAGGGCAAGCGCATCGGCGTGAGCTTGAGCACCTCCGGCCATTTCACGCTGGACGCCTTCCTCAACCGCCAACTGCTGCGTTCGAACGAGGTGATCATGCGCAACTACAAGCCGGAGGAGATGGCGGCGGCGCTGGAGCAGGGCGACGTCGACGCGGTGGCCAGCTGGGAGCCGTTCCTGACGCAGATGCAGAGCCAGCTGGGCAGCAACGCCGTGGTGTTCTACGGCCAGGACGTGTACGAAAGCATCTACAACCTGGCGGCGATGCGCAACTATGTTGCCAGCCGCCCGGAAACCATCAAGAAGGTGTTGCGCGCGCTGGTGCGCGGCGCCAGTTTTTGCGCCGGGCAGCCGGAGGCGGCGCGCGCCGTGCTGGCCGCCCGCACCAAGGGCGACCAGAGCAAGTGGCAAGCCTCGTGGCCGAGCTACCGCTTCAGCGTGGTGCTCGACCAGGGCCTGATCCTGGCGCTGGAAGACCAGGCGCGCTGGGCCATCAAGAACAAGATGACGCAGCGCACCGAGGTGCCGAACTACCTCGACTACGTCTACCTCGACGGCCTCGAGGCGGTGCAGCCGTCCGCCGTGACGATCATCCATTGAGGGCGCCGTGAAAATCTCGACCCGACTCAAGCTGGCCGAACTGTTCTGCGTGATCGTGGTGGCGGTGATCGTCGCGATGCTGTGGCTGACCGGCCAGCAGATGAAGCGCGAGCTGGCCAAGAACGAGAGCGCCAGCCAGGTGCTGCAGGCGGTCACGGCGCTGCGCTACCTGTCGCTCGAGTACGCGCTGCACCACCAAAACCGCACCCGCATCCAATGGCAGCAGCGCAACGCCTCGCTGGCCAAGTCGCTGGCGGCCACGCGCGACTTCGACGGCGGCGACGAGCGCGACGTCGTCGCCGGCATGCGCCACAACCTCGAACGCGTCGACGTCCTGTTCGGCCTGCTGGTGACGAACCGCATGCACCGCGCCGGCGGCCGGGTCGGCGCCGAGGTGCTCGACGAGCTCGAAACCCGCCTGTCCGGGCAAATCACCAACAAGACCCAGGCCATGATCTCGGCGGCGCTGAGCCTGTCCGAGCGCAGCCGCGAAGGCGTGCTGCAGGCGCAGCGGCGCGCCAACCTGGTGGTGGCGACCTTCGGCGGCATCGTCATCCTGGTGGTGGCCGGCGTCATCGTCATCACGCTGCGCAGCGTCACGCGCCCGCTCGACAAGCTGCGCGAGGGCACCCTGATCGTCGGCGCCGGCAACCTCGACTTCTCGCTCGGGGTCGACACCACCGACGAGATCGGCGACCTGGCGCGGGCGTTCGACCACATGACCGAAAAGCTCAAGCGCACCACCGTCTCGCGCGACGACCTGGTGCACGCCAACGAGGTGCTGCACGGCGAGATCATCGTGCGCCAGCAGGCCGAGCAGAAGGTCCACGC
This sequence comes from Janthinobacterium sp. CG_23.3, assembly GCF_046115965.1. Taxonomy (NCBI): domain Bacteria; kingdom Pseudomonadati; phylum Pseudomonadota; class Betaproteobacteria; order Burkholderiales; family Oxalobacteraceae; genus Janthinobacterium; species Janthinobacterium sp. CG_23.3. The sequence goes on from NZ_JBJXIB010000007.1 coordinate 81,232, forward strand.
CCAGCTCGGCCGCCTCAACCTGCTGCACCAGATCACCCGCTCGATCGGCGAGCGGCAAGACCTGCGCAGCATCTTCCAGGTCGTCATCCGCAGCCTGGAGGACCAGTTGCCGCTCGACTTCGGCTGCATCTGCCTGTACGAGCCGGCCAACAAGATGCTGGTGGTGACCAGCGTCGGCCTGCTCAGCGAGCAACTGGCGCGCGAATTCGCCATGAGCGAGCTGTCGCGCATCCCGATCGACGAGAACGGCCTGTCGCGCTGCGTGCGCGGCGAGCTGGTCTACGAGGCCGACATCGGCGAAGTGGCGTTCCCGTTCCCGCAGCGGCTGGCGCGCGGCGAGTTGCGCGCGCTGGTGATGGCGCCGCTGCTGGCCGAGAACACCGTGTTCGGCGTGCTGGTGGTGGCGCGGCGCGCGCCGTACAGCTTTTCCAGCGGCGAGTGCGAATTCCTGCGCCAGTTGAGCGAGCACGTCGCGCTGGCCGCCAACCAGGCCCAGTTGTACGGCGCGCTGCAGCGCGCCTACGACGACTTGCGCCAGACCCAGCAATCGGTGATGCAGCAGGAGCGCCTGGGCGCGCTCGGCCAGATGGCCAGCGGCATCGCCCACGACATCAACAACGCCATCTCGCCGGTGGCGCTGTACACCGAGTCGCTGCTCGAGACCGAGGTCAACCTCAGTCCGCACGGGCGCCACTGCCTCGAGGTGATCGAGCGGGCCATCGACGACGTCGCCGCGACGGTGGCGCGGATGCGCGAATTCTACCGCCAGCGCGAGCCCCAGCTGTCGCTCTCGCCGGTCGACGCCAACCTGCTGGTGCGGCAGGTGGTCGACCTGACGCGGGCGCGCTGGAGCGACATGCCGCAGCAGCGCGGCATCGTCATCGACCTGCGCACCGAGCTCGAGGCGGGGCTGCCGGCGATCATGGGCATCGAGGGCGAAATCCGCGAGGCGCTCACCAACCTGATCTTCAACGGCGTCGACGCCATGCCGGACGGCGGCGCGCTGACGGTGCGCACGCGCCTGGCGCCGGAGCCGGAGCTGGCGCCGGCGGGCGCGCCGGCGTTGCCGCGGGTGGTGCTGGTGGAAGTGTGCGACAGCGGCGTCGGCATGGACGAGAGCACCAAGCGGCGTTGCCTGGAGCCCTTCTTCACCACCAAGGGCGAGCGCGACACCGGCCTCGGCCTGGCGATGGTGTACGGCATGATCGAGCGCCACGGCGCCCACATCGACATCCGCAGCGCGCCGGGGCAGGGCACCGTGGTCAGCCTGCGCTTCCTGCTGCCGGCGGTCGCCGCCGAGCTGGCGCAGCCGGCCGGTTCCTACCCGATCGCCGCCAGCCTGCGCATCCTGCTGGTCGACGACGACCCGATGGTGCTCAAGGCGCTGCGCGACATCCTTGAAATCGACGGCCACGCGGTGGTCGCGGCCGACGGCGGCCAAGCCGGCATCGACACCTTCCGCGCCGCCATGGAGCAGGACGAGCCGTTCGCGCTGGTGATCACCGACCTCGGCATGCCCTACGTCGACGGGCGCAAGGTGGCCGCGGCGATCAAGGGCATGTCGCCGCGGACGCCGCTGATCATGCTGACCGGCTGGGGCCAGCGGCTGGTGCCGGAGAGCGACAACATGGTGCAGGTCGACTGCGTGCTGAGCAAGCCGCCCAAGCTGCGCGAGTTGCGCTGCGCGCTGACGCAAATCTTCGAGGGCGCCGAGCAGGGCCCGGCGGCGTGAGGGCGGGGGGGGGGGGGGGGGGGGGGGGGGGGGGGGGGAGGAAAAAAAAAAAAAAAAAAACAAAAAAAAAGACAAAAAAGCAGGGGAGAGGG